>JACCWU010000094.1 GCA_013697465.1 Actinomycetota bacterium
ATCGTCGACTTCTGGGCGCCGTGGTGCAAGCCGTGCACAGCGATCGAGCCGCACCTCCGGGGGATCGCGGAGGACCGTGCGGGTATGCGTCTGGTCCGGATGAACGTCGACGAGAACCTCGCCGTCCCCGCGCGCTACGGCGTCCTGGCGCTGCCGACCGTCATCCTCTTCGCGGACGGGGAAACGCGCGCGACGGTCGTCGGTGCGCACTCGCGCGATCACTACGAGCGAGCGCTCGCGCTCTGGCTTGCCTGACGGGTCGCGCAATGCTCCCTGCCATCCGAGCCGAGGACGAGTACGTCGCGCTGCTCAAACGGCTGGAGCCGTGGCGATCCGCGGTCGAGGAGGTGCTGCGCCGACACGGCCTTGCTCGCGCCGGACGCTCCCTCCACCTCGGTCGGACGGGGACGTACCCGGCCGTGCTCGTCGGCAAGGAGCATGTGGTCAAGCTCTTCGGACCGTGGTGGTGCGGCACCGAGTCGTTCGAAGCGGAGGCGGCCACCTACGATCTCCTCACCGGAGCCGAGCTTTCGGTGCCACACCGGCTCGGACAAGGGAGCCTCGATCACGGCTGGACGTACCTGTTGCTCGAGCAACTTCGCGGGCGTGATCTTGCCGCCGCTCACCCCGGGCTGGATCGCGACACGCTCCGGAGCCTCGCCGGCTGGCTGGGTCGGTTCTGCCGAGCGCTGCACAGTGTCCCGCTCCCCGCGACCGGTTACCTCCGCTCCTCGTGGGACCAGTTTCGGACCTTCGTCGCCGAACGCCGCGAAGAGGTGATCGTGCGCGGGTCGGAGCCGCCGCGGCTGCCGCCGCACCTCCAAGCTCAGCTCGAAGACTGGCTACCTCCGGTCGAGACGCTGCTCGACACTGGCCGCCCGCCGGTGCTGCTCCATGGCGACCTCCACGATCATCACGTGCTCGGAACGACAGAAGGTGGTGCATTCCGCCCCACTGGAGTGATCGACTTCACCGATACGCTCGTCGGGGATCCGTACTACGAGCTCGGGCCTCTGTTCATTCACACGCTTCGAGCCGATCCTCAGCTGCTCGGAGCGTGGCTAGAAGAAACAAACCTCCCGTCTCCAGGAGCCCTTGGATTCCCAAGCCGCGCACTCGCCTACACGATCCTGCACGAGTTCGATCCAGTGCGTCGTCTAGTCAACGATCTCGAACCGCTGCCAACGCTCGATGCGGTCGCCGAGAAGCTGTTCGCGTCCTGCGCGCCGGCGTGAGCGCGCGACGCGCTTGAATGACGACGTGGCCGTCGCGCCGGAGACCGCAAAGTGGGCCGACCTGCTCGAGGGCGAGGAGATCGCCTACCGCGGGCTCGAACCGTCGCGCCGAGAGCGGGTCGAATCGCTTCCCGATGACCTCGATCCGCGCGTGGCGTCCTCTCTCGTCGCAACCGGAGTCACCGGCCTCTTCGTCCACCAGGCCGAGGCGTGGGAGGCTGCGCGCCGCGGCGAGAACGTCGTCGTCACGACGGGAACGGCGTCCGGAAAGTCCCTCGCGTTCAACCTTCCCGTGCTCGACGCGATCGCGCGGGCGCCCAAGACCCGCGCGCTGTACCTCTACCCGACGAAGGCGCTCGCACAGGACCAGGCTCGAGCGCTCGGCGAGCTGCGAGTCAAGGGCCTGCGCCAGGCGATCTATGACGGCGACACGCCGGCCGAGCGGCGCTGGCAGATTCGCAAGTGGTCGAACCTCATCCTCACGAACCCCGACATGCTCCACGTGGGCGTGCTCCCACACCACGACCGCTGGGGCGACGTGCTCCACAACCTCCGCTACGTCGTCGTCGACGAGGCGCACGTGTACCGCGGCGTCTTCGGCTCTCATGTGGCGAACGTGCTCCGCCGCCTACGGCGGCTCGCGCGGGTCTACGACGCGGAGCCGCAGTTCCTGCTCGCCTCCGCGACGATCGCGAACGCGGGCGAGCTCGCGGCGGCGCTCATCGGCGAGTCCGCCACGGTCGTCGAGACCGACACGTCTCCGAAGTCGGAGCGCGAAGTCGTCATCTGGAATCCGCCCCTGCTCGACCCCGAGCTCGGGCTACGCGCGAGCGCGCTCGGCGACGCTGCACGGCTTCTCTCGGAGCTCACGACGCGGGGTCTCCGGACGATCTGCTTCGCGAAGAGCCGGAAGGCGGCGGAGCTGATCCATCGCTTCACCGTCGAGCGGGTGGACGCGGCGACCGCAGGCCGGCTCGCTCCGTATCGCGCCGGCTACACGCCCGAGCAACGGCGAGCGATCGAGCGGCGGCTCGTCGAAGGCGAGCTCCTCGGAGTGACCGCGACCGACGCGCTCGAGCTCGGGATCGACATCGGTTTGCTCGACTGCGCGATCTCCGTCGGCTTCCCGGGCACCGTCGCGTCGCTGCGCCAGCAGTGGGGACGCGCGGGACGGCGCGGTCGCGGCCTCGCGGTGCTCGTCGCGAGCGAGGACGCGCTCGACCAGTTCTTCGCCCGCGAGCCGGAGGCGCTTCTGTCTCGCAACGTCGAGGCCGCCATCGTCGACCACGCAAACCCTCGGATTCTCGACCCGCACGTGCTGGCTGCAGCATTCGAGGCGCCGCTCGACGAGAAGGACGCTGCCACGCTCGGCGAGGCGGCACTGGAGCGTGCCGCAGAGTTGCCCGAGCTCGAGCGTACGCCGGCAGGCTTCGTCTGGAAGGGCCGCGACTACCCGGCCGCCAGGATCTCGCTCCGCTCGGGGGACACGGAGGCGTACACCGTGATCGAAGCCGAGACCGGGTCGCTCCTCGGACTCGTCGAGCGGGAGCGGGCGTACTCGACCGTGCACGAAGGCGCGATCTACCTCCATCTCGGCGAGCAGTACCTGGTCGAGGAGCTCGACCTCCGCGCAGGGGTGGCGCTCGTGGCACCGGTGAGGGTCGACTGGTACACACAGGTGAAGAAGGAGACGGAAACCGCGATCGAGGAGGCCGAGCGCTCAGCGCGACGGCTCGGCGTCGATCTGCACTTCGGGCGGGTTTCGGTCACGGAGCAGGTCGTCGCATACGCGCGGAAGGCGGTACGCGACGGCTCGACGATCGACGTCGTCCCGATGCTCATGCCCGAAACCTCGTTCGAGACCGAGGCGATCTGGTTCTCGCCCGAGCCCGAGCTGCTCGAAGGTCTCGAGCAGATGCCGAAGCTGCTCGGAACGCTGCACGCGGCGGAGCACACGCTGATCGCGCTCCTGCCGCTCTGGGCGATGTGCGATCGCTGGGACATCGGCGGACTCTCGACGAACGTCCACCCGCAGACCGGTCGCCCGACGATCTTCGTCTACGACGGCCACGCCGGGGGGGTGGGCATCACCGCGCGCGGATTCGCGAGCTTCGAGGTTTGGGTCGAGGACACGGCACTCCTCCTCCAGCGCTGCCCCTGCACGAACGGCTGCCCCTCGTGCGTGCAGAGCCCGAAGTGCGGCAACCTGAACGAGATGCTCGACAAGGCAGGCGCCCGGACGCTGCTCGAGCGGATGCTCTCGCATGCGTAGTCGCGTGCCGTGCCAGCGTCAGCCGGCAAGAATTGTCGATTTCGTCGCCCTCGGCTCGTCGTCGTGATGGAATCCAAGAGAAGGAGGCGCTGGTGCAGTTCATGGCGTTGATCTACGGAGACGGCTCGCGCTGGGAGGCGTTCTCCCACGACGAGCGCGAGGCCGTGTACGAACGCTACCGCTCGTTCGCGGACGAGGCGGGCAAGGCCGGCGTCATGGCCGGCGGCGGCGAGCTCGCCTCCACACGCGATGCAACGACGGTTCGCGTGCGTAACGACGAGACGCTCGTCACGGACGGGCCGTACGCCGAGGTGAAGGAGGCTCTCGGTGGCTACTTCCTCCTCGACTGCGACTCGATGGAGGACGCGGTCGAGTGGGCGTCCCGCATCCCTGGAGCCGAGCACGGGGCGATCGAGGTGCGGCCGGTGTACGTCGACCCGAATGCGGAAGGAGCGCCGTCGTGAAGTACGCGATGCTGATCTACGGCGACGACTCTGCCTGGGTCGACCTGTCCGACGAGGACAAGGCGGAGCTCCGCGCACAGGAGATGCCACGCTGGCTGGCGCTGTTCGACGAGTTGCAGAAGTCCGATCCGAGCTTGGCCGGCTACGAGCTCGACGGGCGGCTCACCGCGAAGGTGGTCCGTGTCCGCAACGGGGAGCGCATCGTCACGGATGGTCCCTTTGCCGAGACGAAGGAGGTCGTCGGCGGCGTCTTCGTCGTCGAACTGCCCGACCTGGACGAGGCGATCCGTCTCGCCGCGCTCGTCCCGACCGCCGAGCACGGCTCGCTGGAGATCAGGCCTATCGTCGGGTGACGGTCGAGCAGGTCTTCCGTGAGGAATGGGGCAACGCGGTCGGGATCCTCACGCGTGCGATCCGGGACCTCGAGCTGGCGGAAGACGCCGTGCAGGACGCGTTTGCGATCGCCCTGGAGCGCTGGCCACGCAGTGGGTTCCCGCGCAATCCCGGCGCGTGGATCGTCACGACCGCACGCAACCGCGCGATCGACCGCATCCGCCGCGATCGCGTGTTCGCTCAAAAGCTCGAGCTACTGGGGCGGCTCGAGGAGCTTCCCGCGGACGAGGGCGAGGTGACCGCGATCCCGGACGAGCGGCTCGCGCTCGTCTTCACCTGCTGCCACCCGGCCCTGGCACCCGAGAGCCGCGTCGCTCTGACACTCCGCGAGGTGGGTGGTCTGACCACGCCCGAGATCGCGCGCGCATTCCTCGTAGCGGAGCCCGCGATGGCGCAACGCCTCGTCCGGGCGAAACGGAAGATCCGGGCGGCGGGGATCCCGTTCCGCGTTCCTCCCGATCACCTGCTACCCGAGCGCCTGCGGTCGGTGCTCGCCGTGCTCTATCTCGTCTTCAACGAGGGCTACGCGTCGACTGCGGGCGACGAGCACGTCCGCGCGGACCTCTGCGACGAGGCGATTCGACTCGGCAAGCTGCTCGCCGTTCTCATGCCGGACGAGCCCGAAGTGCTCGCCCTGCTCGCGCTCATGCTCCTCCAGGACTCGCGCCGGCGAGCTCGAGTCGACTCCCGCGGGGAGCTCGTGCTCCTCGCGGATCAGGACCGAGCGTTGTGGGACCGGGACCGCATCGAGGAAGGTCTACGCGTCCTGAACCGTGCGGTCACGCTGAGAGGCACCGGGCCGTACGTGCTGCAAGCGGCGATCGCCGCAGCGCATGCGGAGGACCGCTCGTGGGAGGAGATCGTCCTCCTCTACGACCGCTTGGTGGAGATCGAGCCGTCGCCAGTCGTACAGCTCAACCGCGCCGTGGCCATCGCCCTCGCGGGGCGCATCGAGGAAGGACTTGGTCTCGTCGACGCGCTGGGCGAGCTCGATGGGTACCACCTGCTGCACGCGGCGCGTGCGGATCTCCTCAGACGACTCGAGCGGTGGGACGAGGCCGCTGCCGCCTACCACGAGGCGCTGGATCGGGCGACGAACGAGCCGGAGCGGGCGTTCCTCGAGCGACGGCTGGCCGAGGTGTCGTCGCGAGGATCCGACAACCAAGCTCGCGCCTCTCGTTGACCGCGCGCGCTGAGCGTCGTATCGTAACGGCGACGAAGGGAGAGACATGGCACTGCGGCGCATGTTGCCTACCCACAGCGAGAGGACGTCGCGGGCAGGTTTCTTGCAACGGGCCGCCCTGGTCGGTGGCGGTCTCGCGGCTGGCGGAATCGTCGCCGGCGGTCTCTCTCAACACGCTGCCTCGGCTCTTTCCCCGGCGCAGGACGTTCGTGTGCTCAACCTCGTCCTCGAGCTCGAGTATCTCGAGGTCGCCTTCTACGAGGACGCTGTCGCCCGCGGTGCGATCGCCGGCGAGCTGCTCGAGTTCGCGACGATTGTCGGTGGACACGAGCGTCAGCACGTCGAGTTCCTACGCGGCACGCTCGGCTCGCAAGCCGTCGCGCAGCCGCGGTTCCAGTTCGGAGATTCGACCCGCGACCGGCAGGCGTTCACGCAAGCTGCGATCACGCTCGAGGACACGATGGTCGCCGCGTATAACGGCCAGGCTACAAACCTCACGCCAGCGGCACTTGGCGCAGCGGCCCGCATCGTCTCGGTCGAGGCACGACATGCGGCGTGGGTTCGAGACATCGCCGGAGAGACGCCGGCCGAGGACGCGACCGACGCGCCCTTGACCGAGCGCGAAGTGAGGTCCACGCTCGCCCGCGCCGGTCTCAGAAAAAGGGGTGGCCCGTGAACCTCCCGCCGCTGGCGCACATCGACGAAGACGGCGCGATCAGGGAGGCGGAGGGACGGATCTCGCGACATGGGCTTCTGCGTGCCGCCGCGCTCGGCGGAGGAGGAGCCACCGTGATCGCACTCGGGAAGGCTCGCGCCGCGCACGGCGCGTCGAAGCGCGACGTCGACATCCTCAACTACGCGCTGACACTCGAGTACCTGCAGGCCGCGTTCTACACGGAGAGCGAGCGGTTGCAGAAGCTCGGGCCGAAGGCCGCGAGTGCGGCACGGACCGTTGGCGCCGTGGAGCGTGCGCACGTGGCCGCATTTCGCGGCGCCCTGGGAACCGCTGCCGTCGCGCGTCCGCGCTTCAACTTCAAGGGCGTCACGGAGGACGAGCGCAGGTTTCTCAAGACAGCCGTCGCGTTCGAGGATCTCGCCGTCGCCGCGTACAAGGCGCAGGCGCCGAAGCTCGAGGATCGGTCGCTGCTCGCAGTCGCGGTGTCGATCCACTCCGTCGAAGCGCGCCATGCAGCTTGGATGAGGCACCTGTTCGGCATCCGGCCCGCGGCGAGCGCCTTCGACGAGCCGATCGAGAAGCCGGAGATCCTGCGGATCGTGCGGTCGACTCGCTTCATCACGGCGACTCCAGCGACGTCCGCGCAGGAGAGCCCGGAATTCACCGGCTGACTCGAGGAACCAAGCGCGGCGCGATCGCGGTGGCCGCGATCACTGGGGTCGGCGCGGCGGCTATTGCCCTGGCCCTGCTGGCTCCGTCCGAGTCGCCCGCCAGGGAGGAGTCCCCGCTCCCCGCCGCCGTTTCGCCCGCATTCGCGATCCTGAAGCCGAGACCCCTCAGGCACGGCGGGCACACCTCTCGCTGGGCGGACGTGCTACGGCCCACGCTCGCGCACCACGGGCCGTCGTCCAGCGCGCAGGCGATCGCCACGCTTTCGACGCAAACACCGGAGGGCACGACGAACATTCTCCTCGTGCTCGACTCGACGACAGATGCGAAGGGCGACGTGTGGGTGGCGGTACAGCTACCGGTACTGCCGAACAATACGGTCGGCTGGGTGCCACGGAGGGCGCTCGGGGGGTACACGTACCTGCGCACACACCTCGAGATCGACCTCGGAAAGCTGACGGCGACGCTCGAGCGCGACGGCCGCGAGATCTTCCGCGCTCCGATCGGGATCGGGCTGCCACGGTGGCCGACTCCGACGGGCAGCTACTACGTGCGCGACCGGCTCACGCGCTACCGGAGCGCGTTCTACGGCCCGGTCGCCTTCGGCACGAGCGCAATGTCCGCCGTGCTGACCGACTGGCCGGCCGGAGGCTTCATCGGCATCCACGGGACCGACCGCCCGGAGCTCCTCCCAGGCCGTGTCTCCCACGGTTGCATCCGTCTCAAGAACCGGGACATCATCCTGCTGGACCGCCTGCTGCCCGTCGGCACACCGATCACCATCGTCGGATGATCGTCCGTGCGGGCATTTTGGCCGCCGCCCTCTCGCTGTTGCTGGCCGGAGCCGCCTCGGCGGCGGACCCACCACCCAACGCAAAGCCCAACCCCGGCGAGCTCTGGCGCGGCTTCCCGCTCGACCCCGTGGTAGCGACACCCTCCTCGCCTCGGTCGACGAACCCCACCGGGCCGCCGCGACCTGCTGATCCGGGCCCTGCCCCGGGAGCCGTCGCGGGCGGCGCCGAGGACCGGTGGAGGCCCCTCGTTCTCGGTGGTCTCGCTGGCTCGATTCTCCTCGCCGTGTCGGGAGGCGCGCTGGTCGCGGCGCGAAGGCGGCAGCAGCAGCTGGCGCCCATGCCGATGGGCCGGGCACCCAGGGAGCTCCTCGACGAAGCCCTCGCACTTGCAAGAGAGGCCCGAGAGTGCGATATGCTGCTTCACCGCCAGCGACGCGAGGGGGCCATCGCCGTGTCTGAAATCCCCGATAAGGTTGTTCCCGTCAGCGAAGCGGCTCCCAGCGCCGAGGAGGCGGCGCTCGGCAGCTCCGTGTCGAGCAGCTATGCCGAAATCGGCGAGCGCGTAGCCGGTGTGTTGAGCGCGGCCGAGGCGGCAGCGGATCGGATTCGTGCCGACGCCCGCCAGGAGGCCGAAGAGCTTCTTGGACAAGCGAGGCGAGGGGCGGAGCAGGTAGGCGCGGAGGCGACCGCGTACGACAGCGACACACGCGCGGCCGTCGAGTCCTACGCTACGGAACGGCGTCGCCAAGCGGACCAACAGGAACGGAAACAGCTCGCGGATGGCGTGGCTCAGGCGCGTGCTACACGCGAAGCCGCCGAGGAGAGCGCCCGGGACATCGAAGAAGCCGCGCGGCAGCGCGGGCAGGCACTGCGCGAGCAGTCTCGTGCGGTCGAGGAGTGGCTGCAGAAAGCCGTCCAGGGTCTTCACCGCATGACCGCACAGCTCGAGGACATGCTCGGCACGCCGGCGAGCCCGACCGAAGACGAATCGCTCGCCGACGCACTGAAGCCGGCCGTTCGAGAGGGCGAGGCAAGACAAGCGCTCGTCGCCTCATCGGGGGACGGCGACCTCAAGCCATTGACCGCCCTCAAGGACGGCCGAAAGACCTAACCCCACGCCCGGTGGGGCTCACCGGGTCGCGCCAAGCGCGTGCTCGACGGCTTCAGCCGGAGTGGCCACCACTTCGACACCCTCGACAGTCAATCCGCCGCTGAGCGCAACTACGGGGCGGCCGAGAGCTTTGGCGAACGCGATCTCCGCAAGGGTGCCCCAGCTTCCCCCTACTGCGATGACGGCATGCCCCGACGCCGCCACCGCAAAATTGCGAGCGTGCCCGAGACCGGTGACGACCACGTGGTCCGCCCATTCATGGGCCGCGTCGTGTCGTTCGCCCGGAAGAATCGCGATCGTCTGGCCGCCCGCCTTCTTCGCGCCCCGGTGGGCCGCAGCCATCACCTCGCCCAGCCCACCTGTCACGACCACGCATTCCCGCTCTGCGAGGAGCCGTCCCACCTCCTCCGCGGCCGTCTCCCATTCGGCGCCGCTCCCGATAACCGAGACCTGCCGAGGCACGCGAGGATGGTATGCCTTCCCGAGTTGCAACTTGACGCTTACCGCAGCGCACGGAGCGCCTTGGCGAGCGACTGTCCGCCCTCCAGCACCCCGGCGAAGAGGTCGCCGTCGCGCGCCACGCGGTCGAGCACGGCGTCCATCGTGAAAGCCGTGGGGTCGAGTCCCGAGACCACTTCCTCCCAGCGGAGCGGCGTCGAGACCATCGCACCGGCCCGCGGCCGCACGGAGTAGACCGACGCGTTCGTCTTCCCCGGTCCGTTCTGGTTCGCGTCCACCAGCACGCCGCGGCGCTTCTTCTTCACCCACTCCGTCGTCACGAGGCCAGGGTGCGCCCGAGCGAGCGCACCGGCGACGATCGCCGCGAACTCGCGGGCCTCGGCGAAGGTCGAGCGTCGCGCGATCGGAACGAGGACGTGGATACCGCGCGAGCCCGAGGTCTTGGGAAACGCGGCAAGCCCCAGCAGGTCGAGCGCCTCCTTGACGAGCTTCGCCACGTCGATCACGTCCTCGAACGTGGCTCCCTCGGACGGGTCGAGGTCGAACATGACCCAGTCGGGGCGGTCGGGAAGATCCACGCGCGACGCCCAGACGTGCATGTCGATGCAGCCCATGTTCACCATCCAGAGAAGCGCGAGCTCGTCGTCGACGAGCGCGTAGTCGATGGTCTTCGAGTCGCCCTCCCGGGTGGTCGCGGGAAGGGTCTCACGCTTGATCCACGACGGCATGTGGCTCGGCGCCTGCTTCTGGAAGAAGTGCTTTCCCTGCCAGCCGTCCGGGTGGCGCCTCATCGTGAACGGCCGGTGGCGCAGGTGTGGGACGAGAACCGCCGCGACGTCGCGGTAGTACGCGATGAGGTCGCCCTTGCTGATCCCCTCCTCGGGCCAGAAGATCTTGTCGAGGTTCGAGAGGCGAAGCTCGCGCTTCCCCTTCTTCACGACCTCCGGAACCGGACTCCGCTCACGTCTCACGTCGTCTGCAGGCTTGTCCTCTCGGATCCCGACGTAAACCGGGGCTCGCAGTCGGCCCTCCCGCGTCCATTCCACGAACTCGACCTCCGCGACGAGGCGCGGCTCGAGCCAGACCACGTCCGACCGGCGGACGCGCGGCATCTTCGGCACGTCTGCAAACGGCGATTCGGCGCGCTCGAGCGGTCGCATGAGATCTCGCAACCGCTTGATCTCGGCATCGGAGAAACCCGTGCCGACGTTCCCCGCCCAGCGCAGACCTCCCGCCTCGTGGACTCCCACGACAAGCGCACCGAAGCCCTGCGAGCGTCGTCCCTGCCCTTTCGTGTAGCCGGCGACTACGACTTCCTGGCGCCCCTTCACCTTGACCTTCCGCCAATCCGGGCTGCGCCGTCCCGGTTGATAACGGCTGTCCAGGCGCTTGGCGACGACTCCCTCGAGCCCTTGCTCGGCGGCTGCCTGTAGGAGCAGGCCGCCGTCCTCGAACTGCGGTGACAGCGCAATGCCGCCTCGCGAGGTGTCGACGAGCTGCTCCAAACGCGCGCGTCGATCCACGAGCGGCATCCCCACGACCGACTCGCCGTCGACCTCTAGCAGGTCGAAGACGACGAGAGTGAGCGCGCCTTCGCTCTGCTGTAACAGCGAGAAGCTCGAGCGGCCGCGCTCGTCCAGCGCGCAGATCTCGGCGTCGAGGACCGCGTCGGCGGAGCGCACGCCCAGCTCAGCTGCTCGCGCCGCTTTTCGGAAGCGATCGGTGAGATCGTTGCCGTTCCGGCTCGTCAGCGTCGCTTCGCCAGCCGCAACCGTGACGATCGCCCGAAACCCGTCCCACTTCGGCTCGTAGATCCATCCGTCACCCTCGGGCAGCGACTCCGAGGACGTCGACAGCATCGGGAAGCGCCCGCCACCGGCGCGCGCTGCTCCGTCCTTCCGCAGGAGGAGCCAGTTCTTGGGGTCGCCGTCCATGTGCGCGGGGACGAGCGTCCAGACGCCGTTCAGGCGCTCGCCTTCGAGACGAACGGTCAGACCGCCGTCACGCTTCTCCTCGAGCAGCTCGTACGTTCCATGGTCCCAGATCTCGACGGTCCCCGCCCCGTACTCACCCGCAGGAATGACACCCTCGAAGTTGCCGTACTCGAGCGGATGATCCTCGACGTGAACCGCGAGACGACGCTCGCCAGGCTCCAGCGGAACGCCCTTCGGCACCGCCCAGCTGGCCAGCGCTCCATGCCGCTCGAGGCGAAAGTCGTAGTGCAGGCGGCGGGCGGCGTGGCGCTGCACCACGAACCGAGGGTCGCCTTGCCGCTTTTTCCCGCTCCCGAAAGGCTCAGGGGTTTTGCGGGGGCTGCGCTTGCGGCGATATTCGTCGAGGCTCACCTGTGGATTGTCGCCAACGACGCAACGCTTTCTTCACTATCCGGCCTCATATCTGACGAATTCCCTGCTCAGGAGCTTTTCCGTTCGGGGGATAAGGCTGTGGAACCTGTGGATAGTGCTACGCGAACGCCAGTACGCCCATGCGCCGGTACTTCGCCCGGCGCTCGGTCCGCCGTTCCTCGGGATCGAGCGACTCGATCTCGGAAAGCGCCTCGACGATCGCGGCTTCGAGCATGTGTGCGGCGCTGTCCGGATCCTCGTGGGCGCCGCCCTCCGGCTCCGGCACGATCGCGTCGATCACGCCGAGCTCGAGGCAGTGAGGGGCGTCCGGCTTGAACGCAGCGGCAGCTTTCTGCGCCTCACCCGCGTCCCTCCACAGGATCGCCGCGCAGCCCTCCGGCGAGATCACCGAGTAGATCGCGTTCTCTTGCATGAGCACGCGGTCTGCGACTGCGATGGCGACCGCGCCGCCGGAACCGCCCTCGCCGATCACGCAGGCGACCGTCGGAACGGAGAGCCGCGCCATCGCCGCCTGCGAGCGCGCGATCGCGCCTCCTTGCCCGTGTTGCTCGGCCGCGACCCCCGGATAGGCGCCCGGCGTGTCCACCATCGTGACGAGCGGAAAGCCGTGGCGGTCGGCCAGCGCCATCGCCCGAATCGCCTTGCGGTACCCCTCCGGGTACGCCATTCCGAAGTTGCGCTTCGTGCGCTCCTTCAGGTCCCGCCCCTTCTGATGTCCGACGAGAACGACCGATCGTCCGTCGAGCTTGCCGATCCCGGTCACGAGTGCGCGATCGTCCGCCCGTGCGCGATCCCCGTGGAGCTCGAAGAAGTCGTCGAGGATGCGCTCGACGTAATCCAGCGTGTACGGGCGATCCTGGTGCCGAGCGAGCTCGACGGAGCGCCAGATCTCCTCGGCGCTCGGCTCCCCCTGCAGATGCTCGAGCTGATCCTGCAGCCGCTCGAGCTCGCCGCTCAGCTTCGTCCCTCGCAGGAGCTTCATGCCGGCGAGCTTACTAAGCCGCTGGCGCAGCCGGATCTCGGCTTCGCTCGGCATCAGCTCACTGCTCGGCGCCGAACAGACGGAGGAGCCGCCCGAGGGTTGGCCGCAGCTCGTCGCGCGGGACGATCGCGTCGATGTGGCCGAAACGATAGTTCGACTCGGCGAGGCCGAAGTCGTCCGGCAGCTTCTCGCGAGTCGTCTGGGCTACGACCCGCGGCCCAGCGAACGACATCAGCGCGCCGGGCTCGGCGAGGACGACGTCGCCGAGGCTCGCGAAGCTCGCGAGCACCCCTCCCGTCGTTGGGTGGGTGAGTACGGAGAAGAGCGCGCCCTTCGCCTCGTGGAGATCCTCGATCGCGCAAACAGTCTTCGGGAGCTGCATGAGGGCGAGGATGCCTTCCTGCATGCGCGCGCCCCCGGAAGCCGCTATCGACACGAGCGGCACGCGGTTCTCGGCCGCGCGCTCGCACGCGCGCACGAACTTCTCGCCGACCACACTCCCCATCGAGCCGCCCATGAACGCGAAGTCCATCACCGCGAGCCGGCACGGCTCGTTCTCGATGCTCGCGCTGCCGGCGACAATCGCGTCGCCCAACCCCGTCTCGATCTCGGCCTCCGCGAGCCGCTCGGTGTAGGGACGCAGGTCGAAGAAGCCGAGCACGTCGGCCGACCGCAGGTCCTCGTCCTCCTCGACGAACGACTCGGGGTCCGCGAGCTGCTCTATGCGGTCGCGTGCTCCGACCGGGAAGTGATGTCCGCACTGGGGGCACACGCGCAGCGTTCGCTCGAGCTCGTCGTCACGGTAGTGCGATCCGCATCCCGGGCACGTATTCGGATGTGACTTGGCGGGAACCGCATCGGGTGCCTGCTTGCTTTCGACCGACACGTCGACGCGACCCTGCTCCGAAGCCATGGGCTGGATCTTAGAGGGCGGCGATCAGAATCCCGCTGCCGCCAGAAGACGCGTGACGGCGGGAAGGTTGGATTCGACGGGCAACAGGCCCGTGACTCCGATACCGACGACAGAGGCGCGGCGCGAGACGTCTCGCAGGAGCTCCTCGATCTCGCCGATACGAGGACCACCCGGCTCCGGCACGAAGACGTCGATCTCACTCGGATCGAGCACGTCGAGGTCGAGCGCGACGTAGACGGAATCGACATTCGCGAGCGCACGATCGAGGGAGTCGTCGATACCCGTCGCTTCGAGAAAGGCGCTCTCGCCGGGATCGAGGCTGCGCACCCCGACGAGCGCCGTGTTCTCCGCGCTCACGATGTCGTCGTCCAGGAGCATGCGTAGCGGCATTCCCCAGAGGTTTCCCGAGGGCGAGGTCTCCGGCGTGTTCAGGTCGCCGTGTGCGTCGATCCAGACGAGGCCGAGGTGGTGGCCGTCCCTGGTAGCCAGACCGCGGACGGCGCCGACGTGGGCGCAGCAGCATCCACCGAGGACTACCGGCCGCTCCGGGAGCGCGTGCGCCAAAGCAGCGGACTGATCGTCGAGCGTCGCTTCCTCCACGACCGCCGTCTCGGGGTACGGAACGGCGAGCGATGCGGCCTCCGCCATCGCCTCGCCGCCTCGCCCCCACGCCCGCGGCACCCGGACGAGCCCTGCGGCGAACTCCCGCCCGCAGCGGTGGCACTGGTAGTCGGGCCCGATCGCGACAGCCGTGAACGTGCGGCAGTCCGGACAGCGGGCACGGAGCGCGCTCATGTCGAGACGATCTCGTCGAGCGCGTCGGGCAGGCGAGAGAGATTTGGGAGCGTCGTCGTCGGGCGGCTGTCGTCCGGCTCTCCGAGCCGGTTGATCCAGATGCTCGGGATACCGAGCTCAGTCGCAGGCGCGATGTCGTGATAGAGGCTCTGCGCGACATGGACGTGCGAGCCGGCCTCCACCCCGGACTGCTCGCGAAACACCTCCCAGTGACGAGGTGCGGGCTTGTAGGAGCCGATCTCTCCGGCGACGACCGAGAGCTGAAACGCGATCCCGATCGCCACCATGGACACGTCGATGAGGTCCCTGTCCGTGTTGGAGAGGATCGCCAGCCGCCAGCCGCGCGCGCGTGCCTCGGCAAGCGCCGGCGCAGCGTCCGGAAACACGGACCAAGACGGGAGCGATCGTGCAAGCGCGCTCGTCTCCCCCTCGGGCAGAGGCAAGCTCGCCTCGCTCGCCAGCCGTTCGAGCGCAATCGTGAGCACCTCGCGGTAGCTCGCACCGGGGGTCGCGCTCTGGATCTCGGGTTCGAGCTCGTGGTACCGCGCGAGAAGCGGCTCCGCGCGGACGACCCCGAAGAGGCGCTCGAGCTCGGCCCTGATTCCGCCATTCCAGTCGACAAGCGTCCCGTAACAGTCGAACGTCACCCAGCGCTCGGACACGAGCGAAGCCTAGTCTCTGCTCGGTGATCGAGATTCGAGGAATGGCGCCAACCGACTGGCCTTCGGTGGAGCGGATCTACGCCGAGGGAATCGCCACCGCGCTGGCCACATTCGAGACCGAGCCGCCCACATGGCCCGAGTTCGATCGGGAGAAGCGCGCGGAGCTCCGCCTCGTCGCCGTCGAGAACGGAGCGGTCGTGGGCTGGGTCGCGCTCTCGACAGCCTCGGCCCGCGACTGCTACTCGGGAGTCGTCGAGCACTCCGTATACGTCAGCGCGGACGCCAGAGGGCGTGGCATCGGACGTGCTCTGCTCGACGCGCTCGTTGTCGGAGCCGACGCGGCGGGAATCTGGACGATCCAGACGAGCATCTTCCCGGAGAACGAGGCGAGCGTGGCGCTCCACGAGCGGATGGGGTTCCGCGTCGTCGGCCGGCGCGAGCGAATCGCGAGACTCGACGGACGCTGGCGGGACACGCTCCTGCTCGAGCGCCGCTCGCCGTCGGTCGATTGAGACTAGGCCGCGTCGTCCCAGCGGCGGAACACCACGCAGGCGTTGTGACCGCCGAAGCCGAACGAGTTCGAGACACCGATCTCGGTTTGCTGCGGGCGCGGCTCGTTCGGGATGTAGTCGAGGTCGCAGGTGGGGTCGGCCGTCTCGTAGTTGATCGTCGGCGGAAGCAGCCCGCGCTGAACGGCGAAGATCGTGAAGATCGCCTCGACGGCGCCGGCCGCGCCCAGCGTGTGGCCCGTCGCTCCCTTGGTCGACGAGACGGGCGTCCGGTAGGCGTTCCCCTCGCCGAGGGCGATCTTGAGTACGCGCGTCTCCGCCGGGTCGCCGAGCGGCGTCGACGTTCCGTGCGCGTTCACATAGCCGATTTGCCCCGGAGAGATCCCGGCATCGGAGAACGCCATCTGCATCGCGCGTGCCGGACTGAGCCCGGTCGGATCGGGCTCGGTTACGTGGCGTGCGTCGGAGGAGACTCCGTATCCGAGGAGCTCGGCGTAGATCTTGGCGCCGCGCGCGCGCGCATGCTCGAGCTCCTCGAGCACGAGCATCGCCCCCGCCTCCCCCATGACGAAGCCGTCTCGGTCGGCATCGAACGGGCGCGAGCCCCGCTCGGGGTCGTCGTTCCGCTGTGACAGGGCGCGCATCGCGCTGAAGCCGGCAATACCCACGCGGGTTATGGGCGCCTCGGTACCGCCGCAGAGCATGACTTCCGCCCGACCGAGCCGGATCGCGTCGAGTCCGTCGCCGAGCGCCATGTTCGAGGCGGCGCACGCCGTCGTCTCCGTCGCGAGCGGCCCCTTGGTGCCGAGCTCCATCGAGACCCACGCCGCGGCCATGTTCGGGATGATCTGGATGATCGAGAACGGGCTCGTCCGGTCGGGACCGCGCTCGATGAGCACCTCGAGACAGTCCTCGAACGCCTTGAGGCCTCCGATGCCGGTTGCGACCGCGGCTCCGACTCGGTCGGGCTCCTCCGCAATCGAGATGCCGCTGTCCGCCTCCGCCATGCGGGCCGCCGAGAGCGCCATCTGCGCGAACCGGTCCATGCGGCGCGCCTGCTTGCGGTCCATCCAGTTCGTGGGGTCGAAATCCTTGAGCTCGCATGCGAAGCGGACCCCGTACTCGCTCGCGTCGAAGCGCGTGATCGGCCCGGCTCCGGATTTCCCGGAGACGAGGTTCTCCCACGTCGTCTCCGAGTCGTTTCCGAGCGGAGTGACCATCCCCACGCCCGTGATGACCACCCGGCGGCGGCCGTTCTGTGCAGTCTCGGTCATCGGCTACATCCCGAGGCCGCCGTCCACCAGGAGCACTGCGCCCGTGATGAACGATGCGTCCTCGGAGGCCAGGAACCGTACCGCGCCGGCTACATCCTCCGGATCGCCCAACCGCCCGAGCGGCGTCGCCTCGAGCATCCCTCCGGTCGCCTCCTCGGGAAGCACGTCCGTGAGTCGCGTCTTCACGTAGCCGGGAACGACGACGTTCGCCCTGACGTTCCGGCTCCCGAGCTCTCGCGCCAACGCCTTCGTGAAACCGATGATCCCGGCCTTCGACGCGGCGTAGTTCGTCTGACCCCAGTTCCCGTGGATGCCGACGATCGAGGAGATGTTGACGATCGACCCCGAACGCCTCTTCATCATTCCGCGCACGGCCGCGCGGCTCGTGTAGAAGACGGAGGCGAGGTTCGTGTCGATCACCGTGTCCCAGTCCTCGTCGGACATGCGCACGAGCAGGCCGTCCCGGGTGACGCCCGCGTTGTTGACGAGCACGTCGAGATCCCCCGCCTGCTCGACGAGCGCTCGTGCCGACTCGGAATCCGATACGTCCGCTTGCACCGCCCGGCCGCCGATCTTCGACGCGAGCGTCTCGGCTTCCTCGACCCCGCTGTTGTAGGAAACCACGACGGACGCGCCGGCCTCTGCGAGAGACGCCGCGATCGCCCGGCCGATCCCGCGTGAGGCTCCGGTCACGAGGGCGTGCTTCCCTTCGAGCGAGCCGAAGGCTGCAGCCGTCAACGCGAGAGAGCTTCCTGCGCCCGGTCCAAGCCGTCGAGCGTGTTCACCGAGATCGTCTTCACGCCGCGGTCGATCCGCCTGACGAGGCCGGAGAGAACGTTCCCCGGGCCGACCTCGACGAACGTGGACGCACCGCTGCGAATCAGCTCGCTCGCCGCCTGCGTGAAGCGGACGGGCGCGGTGAGCTGGTCGACGAGGAGCGTCGCAAGGCGCTGGGCCGGCTCGATCTTGGCAGTGACCGTCGACATGAACGGAGCCAGCGGCTCGACGAAGCGGACTCGCTCGATGGCAGGTCGGAGCCGGTCGGCGGCACGCGCGACGAGCGGGCTGTGGAACGCGCCGGAGACCTTCAGCCGCACGGCTCGTCGGGCGCCGAGGCTCTCGGC
>JACCWU010000136.1 GCA_013697465.1 Actinomycetota bacterium
GTGCGCGCTCGGTCTCGAGCCTGCCAATCTGCGTCAGCTTCGCCTGGGCCTGCTTCGCCTTGGACTTCTTGTATCGGAACCGGGCCACGAAGCGCTCCAACCGCTCGATATCGTCCGAGACCCGCTCCGCGGTCTTGGCCGCAGCCGCCGCCCGCGCGGCCTTCTCTCGCCGCCACTCGTGCCACGGCCCCGCGAAGTAGTGGGCTCCCCCGGGGGCCAGCTCGAGAACCGCGGTCGTCACGGACTCGAGGAACCAGCGGTCGTGCGCGACCAGGATCACGGCGGCGTCGAGCGACTCGAGCTCGCGCTCCAGCCATTCGAGGCTCTCGACGTCGAGGTGGTTGGTCGGCTCGTCGAGGAGCAGCAGGTCCGGATCGCCCGCGAGGGCGCGAGCGAGCGAAGCGCGGGTCAGCTCTCCTCCGGAGAAGGTGTCGAGGCTGCGGTCGAGGTCGGCGTCCACGAAGCCGAGGCCGCGGGCGGCGCCTGCCATACGGTCGCGCCAACCCCAGCCGCCGGCGTGCTCGAGCCGGGCCTGCGCCTCCGCGTAGCGGCGGAGCGTGGCTGCGTCGTGATCTCCCGCAGCCATCGCCTCCTCGAGGCGGCGGAGCTCCGCTTCGACCGAGAGGAGGTCGCGCGCTCCCGAGAGCACGTAGTCGCGGAGCGTCAGGCCGAGGTCGCGCGGCGGCCGCTGGTCGTGCAGTGCGACGCGGGTGCCCTTCGCGAATGCGAGATCTCCGCCTTGGAGAGACGTCTCGCCGAAGATTGCGCGCAGAAGCGTGGTCTTCCCCGCGCCGTTGGGTCCCGCCAGCGAGAGCCGGTCGCTCCTTCCGACCGTGAACGAGACCCCTGTGAAGAGCG
This sequence comes from Actinomycetota bacterium, assembly GCA_013697465.1. Taxonomy (GTDB): domain Bacteria; phylum Actinomycetota; class Thermoleophilia; order Gaiellales; family Gaiellaceae; genus GMQP-bins7. The sequence continues at coordinate 859 of JACCWU010000136.1, forward strand.
GGTCGCCGGCGAACTCCTTCCGCAGGCTGGATGCGATCAGTACCGCCATGGCTGAAGGGTAGAGAGGGATTCGAAGGGCAGTTGCCTGCACATGACGTATTCGGCGTCGATCCGTGTCCAATCGTGCGTGGCGCGGGAGGGGTGCCGGACACGCCGCTGAATGAGCCGTCGCGGCGGGAGTGATCCTCGCCGAACCGGTTCGACTTCGAGGTCCCGCACCCAGCATGTCCCATCGCCACATCAAGCTCGTCGTTCCGGCAGTGGTCGTCGCACTGCTCGCTGCTCTCACGGGGGTCGCGGGTGGAGCGGCCGGCGGGGGAAGGTCGTCGCCGACGTCGATCCCGAGCGCGACGGGGGTGTATGCGGGCTGCTACCTGCGCAGCTCTGGCGCGCTCCGGCTTGTGCCTGCAAGCGTCCGTTGTGCGGGGTCCGAGCACCGGGTCTTGTGGAATCGGGTGGGGCGCCAAGGTCCTCCCGGCGAGACCGGTGTGCCAGGTCCCGCAGGACCGACGGGGGATCGTGGACCCATAGGAGAGACGGGGCCGCAGGGAGCTGGCGGACCGAAAGGTGCCGCGGGCTCTCAGGGTGCTCCAGGCGGCCCGGGTCCTGTAGGCCTCCAAGGGCCGCAGGGCGATCCGGGACCCCAGGGCGACCCGGGTATCCAGGGTTCGCAGGGCGATCCGGGCCCGCAGGGGCCTCAGGGGGCGCAGGGGGCGCAGGGCCGACAGGGCGACCCCGGAGCCCAGGGGCCGCAAGGCATCATCGGTTCCCAGGGACCGGCGGGCCCTTCGGGCTCGCTGCTCGTCATCGGCACGCCGGTCGTATCGGTAGCAAACGCCGCAAGGAACAGCGTCCTGACGGCGACGGCGTCGTGTGTCGCCGGGAAGCTCCTCCTGGGCGGCGGCGGGATGGTGACGACGACTACGACCCAGAAGGAGCGCGTCGTGCTTCAGGCCTCGTACCCGTCGAGCGCGACAACGTGGACGGCGGTCGGGGTGGTCTCGATCGCAGCGCTCGGCTCCGGTCAGACCATGACGGTCACGGCGTACGCGCTCTGCTCCCTGTAGCTCGTCTAAGACGAGCTGTGCGCAGCCGGCACGCGGAGAAGCTCCCGTGCGGCGGAAGCGATGTGCTCGGCGTCGATGCCGGCCGCGGCGAGCAGCTCTTCCGGCTTCCCCGACCCTGGCATTCCCTGCACCGCGAGCTTGACGACCCGGGGGCGCTCTTCCGCGTCTCCGAGGGCTGCGAGGACGGCCTCGCCCAGTCCGCCCTCCGGCCAGTGGTCCTCGACTGTCACGAGCCGGCCCTGCGTCGCCTCGGCGGTGGCGAGCAGCGTGTCGGCGTCGAGCGGCTTGATCGAGTAAAGGTCGACGACTCGTGCCGAGATGCCGTCCTCGGCGAGGAGGTCAGCGGCCTTCAGCGCCTCCTGAATCGTGATTCCGGCGGCGACGAGGGCGACGTCGTCCTCGTCCGAGGCGCGGAGAACGCGGCTACCTCCGATCTCGAAGTCCTCGTCGGGGCCGTAGATCACGGGCGTGGCCGGCCGCAGGGTGCGGAGGTACGCGATCCCGTCGAGGTCGGCCATCGCGGCGACGAGCTTCGCCGTCTGGTTCCCGTCGCACGGGTGCAGGACGACGCTGCCGTGAATCGCGCGGAACGCGGCGATGTCCTCGAGGCCCATCTGCGAAGGCCCGTCTTCGCCGATCGAGACTCCCGCGTGTGAGCCCGAGATCGAGAGGCGCGCGCGGCTGACGGCGGCCATCCGTACGAAGTCGTACGCGCGGGAAAGGAACGCCGCGAAGGTCGATACGAACGGGCGCCAGCCGACCGTTTGCAGCCCGACCGCAGCCGCGATCATTTGCTGCTCGGCGATGTACATCTCGAAGTACCTCTCGGGATGTGCCTTGGCGAAGATCTCCGCGAAGGTCGAGTTCGACACCTCGCCGTCGAGGGCGACTACGTCTCCGCGGGCGGCGCCCAGGGCGGCTAGGGCCTCGCCGTAGGCCTTGCGGGTCGCGACCTCGCTCCCGACCTCGTAGCGCGGGAGCTCGAGCTCCGACGCCGGAAACCGATGCGGCTCGCCGGGCTCCGGCTTCGCAACCGCGATGCGGATCTCACGGAGCCCGCCGAGCTCGGCGATGGCGGCGTCCGGCTCGTCCAGCGGCTTGCCGTGGAACCCGTTCACGTCTTCGACCTCGGCCACGCCCTTTCCCTTGACCGTACGCGCGACGACGAGCGTCGGCTTGCCGGTCGTCGCGCTGGCCTCCGCATACGCGCGGTCGATCTCGTGGACATCGTGGCCGTCGATCGGGATCGTGTGCCACCCGAACGCCCGCGCGCGCTCGACGTAGACGTCGAGGTTCCAGCCGACCATCGTCTCGCCGCGCTGGCCCAGGCGGTTGACGTCGAGAATCGCCGTCAGGTTGTCGAGCTCGTAGTGGGCGGCGTGCTCGAACGCCTCCCACACCGATCCCTCCGCCATCTCGCTGTCGCCGCACAGGACCCACGTACGGGCCGGGAGGCGGTCGAGGTACTTCGCGGCGAGCGCGGTTCCGACTCCGATCGGAAGTCCCTGGCCGAGCGAGCCCGTGGCCACGTCGACCCACGGCAGGACCGGCGTCGGATGCCCCTGGAGCGCGCTACCGTGCTTTCGGTACGAGAGCATCTCCTCGTCGGTGATCACGTC
>JACCWU010000163.1 GCA_013697465.1 Actinomycetota bacterium
GTACCACCATAGCTGGGAGAGGAGCGCGCACGCCTCGGCGGCGCGGGCGCCAGCCCCCGCCGCGATCAGCACGTCACGGGCGTGTTCGAGTGCGCCCTCGGAGCGCTCGTCACCCGCGGTCGTGAGCGCGCGCGCAAAACTGAACAGGAGCTCCGGTAGCCCGGCGTCGTCCTCTGGCCAGAGCTCGATCACCGTCTCGTAGAAGCGGATGGCCGACGTCGGGGCGTGAAGCGCGAGCGCGCGGTCCCCGGCGTCGCGCCCGGCCGCTCGCGCGCGTTCGACAAAGCGCGCTGTATCGGCGCCGGTGGCCGCCGCCAATTCCAGGGCCGAGAGGTAGTGGTGCGCGAGCATCTCCGCGTGGTCCTCGGGCCGGCCGAGCGACTCGATCCATTCCGCCACGAGACGGTGCTTCTCCGCACGTTCGGCACGGGGTATCTGCCCGTAGGCGACGTCTCGGACGAGGATGTGCCTGAACGCGTACTCCGTTTCGCCCGCGACGGACGGCGCCCGCTCCCGCCTGACGAACTCCTTCCGCTCGAGCGTGTGGAGGCGCTGCTCGAGCGGCAAGCGCTCGTCCATGGAGGCGAGCGTTCCGAGCCAGAAGACCTTGCCCACGACCGAGGCGTTCTGGAGGACGCGCTTCTCCTCGATCGGGAGGAGGTCGAGGCGGGCCGCCACGATCCCCTGCACCGTTTCGGGCAGCTCGGCCGCTTCCCGGCCGGCCGCGACGAGCCGCGCGAACTCCTCGGCGTACAGCGGATTCCCGCCCGCTCGTTCGAGAAGCGTTTGCCGGAGCTCGGCGTCGAGCACCGATCGGTCGAGGAGCGCGTGGACAAGCCGGGCGGTGTCCTCGTCCGACAACGGCGAGAGTGAGATCGTGAGTGCGTTTGACTTTCCGCCACCCCATGCCGGACGGCGCGCGAGCAGCTCGGGGCGGGCGGTTGCAACGATGAGGAGCGAAACGCCGCTTGCCCAGTCGGCGAGGTGGTCGACGAAGTCGAGCAGGGCGTCGTCGGCAAAGTGGAGATCCTCGAACACGAGGACGAGCGGCCGCAGCGCTGCGAGCGCCTCGAGGAAGCGGCGCCATGCGGCGAACGCCTCGCCGCGATCGCCGCCGGAGGCTGTGCCGCTCTCCAGGCCGACGACGGGCCGTAGGTGGCGCTCGACCCAGGCCGCGTCGCGCTCGTCCGCGACGAGCGTCCGCACCGCCCGCTCGAGCTTCGCCGCCGCGTCGGCCTCCGCGTCCGTCTCGAGGATGCCCGCCTGCGCCTTGACGATCTCTCCAAGCGCCCAGAATGCGACGCCCTCGCCGTAGGGAAGCGACCTGCCCTGGCGCCACGTGACAAGCTCGGACCCCCCCTCGATATGGCGGAACAACTCCCAGGCGATGCGGCTCTTCCCGATCCCCGGAACGCCCACGAGCGTCACGAGCTGTGGCGAGCCTTCCTCCTTGACACGCGCGAGCGCCTCTGTCAGCACGGTTCGCTCGCGCTCCCTGCCGACGAGCGGCGTCGTGCCGATCTGGCGGACGTCGACGCCGTAACGCGATCGCGTTTGGACCACCTTCCAGGCGGCGACGGGGTCTGCTTTGCCCTTCGCCTCGACCGGGGCCGCCGGCGCGTACTCGATCACCCGCTCGGTCGCGCGAAATGTCGTCTCGTCGACGAGGACGCCGTCTACCGGCGCGGCCGCCTGGAGCCGCGCCGCCGTGTTGACGACGTCCCCGGCAGCCATGCCTTCGCCGAGCTCCGGTCGCGTGTTGAGCGCGACGAGCACCTCGCCGGTAGTGATCCCGATCCGTACCTGCACGTCTGCCTCCTCGCCCGCCCACTCGCGCACCGCGAGCGCCGCCCGTACGGCCCGCTCGGGGTCGTCCTCGCGCGCGACGGGCGCTCCGAAGAGCGCCATAACCGCGTCGCCGATGAACTTCTCGACCGTGCCACCCCAGCGCTCCAGCTCTGCCCGGACGCGCTCGTGGTAGCGCGAGAGCAGCGCGCGCACGTCCTCGGGATCCATGCGCTCGGCCTGAGCCGTCGAGCCAACGAGGTCGCAGAAGAGGACCGTGACGACCTTGCGCTCCTCACGCCGCTCGGGCGCCTCCGCTGCGAGCGGAGCGGCACAGGCGTTGCAGAAGCGAGCACCCTCGGGATTCTCCTGGCCGCAGCTCGGACAGGTCAGCA
>JACCWU010000167.1 GCA_013697465.1 Actinomycetota bacterium
GGCGCTCTGGCCCGGGATCCCGTACAGAAGATCGAGCGATACGTTGTCAAAATCGGCATCACGGAGAGTGTGCATGGCGCGCCGGACGTCGCCGTGCCCGGCCCGTCGCTCGAGCACCGCGAGAAGCTTGGGGTGAAAGCTCTGCGCGCCGAGCGAGATGCGGTTCACGCCGCCTTCTCGAAGGACCCGCGCGAGGTCTGGCGTGACGGTCTCCGGATTCGCCTCCACCGTCAGCTCGTGCACCTCCGGCAGGGCCGCGAGCAGACGTGCCAGCTCGGTGGGATCAGTGAACGTCGGCGTGCCGCCGCCGAGAAAGACGCTCTCCAGCCTCGCGGCCAGAACCCAGCGCTCGAGCGCCAGTTCCGTGACGAGCGCGTCGACGTACGCGCCGTGCTGCTCGCCGCGACCGACGACCGTCACGAAGTCGCAGTACCCGCACCGGTGCGCGCAGAACGGGAGATGCACGTACAGGTGCCGGACGGCGGCCGTCGGCACGGCGGTCATCGCTTCTTCTCGTCGCCGAGGTTGAGCACCGCGAGGAACGCCTCCTGCGGCACCTCGACGCCGCCGACACGCTTCATCCGCTTCTTGCCCTTCTTCTGCTTCTCGAGCAGCTTCCGCTTGCGGGTGATGTCGCCGCCGTAGCACTTCGCGAGCACGTCCTTCCGCTTCGCCTTGATCGTCTCGCGGGCGATGATCCGCGACCCGATCGCGGCCTGCACCGGCACGTCGAAGAACTGGCGCGGGATCTCCTTCCGAAGGCGCTCGACGAGCTGGCGCCCGCGGTTGTACGCCTCGTCGCGGTGCACGATGAGCGAGAGCGCGTCCACCTGCTCCCCGCCGACCAGGATGTCGACGCGCGTCACGTCGCCGGGCTGGAAACCGGCGAGGTCGTAGTCGAAGCTCGCGTACCCGCGCGTCCGCGACTTCAGCTGGTCGTAGAAGTCGACGACGATCTCGGCGAGCGGGAGCTCGTAGGAGAGCAGGACGCGGCCCTCGGTCAGGTACTCCATGTGGTCGAACCGCCCGCGCCGCTCCGTTGCGAGCTCCATGACCGGCCCGACGTAGTCCTTCGGGACGATGACCGACGCCTTGACGTACGGCTCCTCGACCTGCTCGAAGTCGCTCGGCATCTCGGCCGGGTTGTGCACCTCGACAACCTCGCCGCCAAGCCTCGTCGCGCGATACGCGACCGTCGGCGCGGTGATGAGGAGATCGAGGTCGAACTCGCGCTCGAGCCGCTCGCGCACGATCTCCATGTGCAAAAGCCCGAGGAACCCGCACCGGAAGCCGAAGCCGAGCGCCTGCGACGTCTCGGGCTCGTACGAGAGCGAGCCGTCGTTGAGCTTGAGGCGCTCGAGCGCATCCCGAAGCTCCGGGTACTCGTCGGAGTCGGTTGGGAAGATTCCCGCGAAGACCATCGGCTTCACGTCCTGGTAGCCCGGCACCGGCTCGGAAGCCGTACGTCGTTGCGACGTGAGCGTGTCACCGACGCGGAGCCGCGACACGTCCTTGAGGCCCGTCATCACGTAGCCGACCTCTCCCGCCGTGAGCGAGTCGACCGGGACTCGCGCCGGGGACATGACACCGAGCTCTTCGGCGTCGAAGGACGTGCCCTGGGCCATCGCGCGCAACGGCTCGCGCGTTTCGAAACGGCCGTCGACCACGCGCACGAAGGCGACGACTCCGCGGTACTGGTCGTAGGAGGAGTCGAAGACAAGGGCTCGGGCCGGTGCATCCGGGTCGCCCGCGGGCGGAGGGATGCGCTCGACGATCGCGTCGAGCACGTCCGCGACGCCCTCGCCGGTCTTCGCCGAGATACGCAGGACATACTCGGCCGAGTCACCGAGCAGCTCGGCAACCTCGGCGGCGGCGCAGTCCGGATCGGATTGCGGAAGGTCGATCTTGTTCGCGACGGCGACGATCTCGAGGTCGTTCTCGAGCGCGAGGTAGGCGTTCGCCACCGTTTGCGCCTCGATTCCCTGAGCAGCGTCCACGAGCAGCAATGCGCCTTCGCACGCCTGCAGGGACCGGGAGACCTCGTACGTGAAATCGACGTGACCGGGAGTGTCGATGAGGTTGAGCTGATGACCGCGCCACAGCACGCGGACGGCCTGGGCCTTGATGGTGATCCCGCGCTCGCGCTCCAGCTCCATCGAGTCGAGGATCTGCTCGCGCATCTCGCGCTCCGAGACCGCGTCCGTGAGCTCCAGGATACGGTCGGCAAGCGTCGACTTGCCATGGTCGATGTGCGCGATGATCGCGAAGTTGCGGATCCGCTCTTGCTTCATAGGAACACGGCGCTACTCGGGGGGTTCGGGTGGTTCCTGGCGCCGGGCACGCAACAGTAGCAGCGTGTCGAGCTCGCGAATCCCGAGGGCCTTGGACGCCGCAACGTAGCCGGTCGTCGCGGCGGCAAGCCCGCCCCCCACCGATACCAGTTGTGCGGCGAACGAGTCGCCGAGCCAGGCGTCGAGCCCGTACCACGCGAGGAATGCCGCGGTGGCCGCGAGCGCGGCGGCGGCGAGGATCCGCAGCGCGACGCCGAGTGTTCGTGCGACGTGCTCGAGCCCGATGCGGCGACGCATCATGACGAGCAGAGCGGCAGCCCCCGCCACGTTCACGAGAGCCGTCGCGAGCGGGATGCCCCAGATCCCGAGCCGGTAGAAGACGGTGTCGAGCGCCGCGTTGACGCCAACCGCACCCAGCGCGATCGCCGTCGGGATCCAGTTCGACTGCACGGCATAGAAGCTTCGGTTGAGGATCAGCATCCAGCCGTTGAAGACGAGACCGACGGAGAACGCCTGCAGGCACTGAGCGACGATCGTCGTGTCTCCGGCGGTGAACTCCCCGCGCTCGTAGACGAGGCGGACGATCGGCTCGGCGAGGGCGATGGAGACGAGGCTCGCCGGAATGAGCAGGAAGGCGATCTGGCGGACACCCCGGTCGAGGGCCCGACGCAGGCCGCCTTCGTCCCCGCGGGCGGCGAGACGCGCGAGGGTCGGGAAGAGAACCGTTGTGACTGCGACCGCGAAGATGCCCTGCGGGAGCATGTAGAGCCTGAAGGCCTTGTCGATTGCGGCGGGGGCGAGCTCCGGATCGAGGAGCCGGGACGCGAAGAGCGTGTCGACGACGAAGTTCACGTTGATGAGCCCGATCGTCAGCGTCACCGGCAGCATCAGCCCGAGCACGCGGCGCACCGCCGGGTCCCGCCAGTCCAGCACGATCAGCAGCAGACCATCCAGGCGCCGAAGCCACGGGATCGGCAGCAGGAGCTGGACCAGGGTCCCGAGCACGACCACCCCGGCGTAGAGGTAGAGCTGGCCGCTCTCGTCCTCGATCCGGGGCACGCCGAGGACGAGCCCGAGGATAATCACGAGGTTCCAGGCGACGGGTGCGAGAGCGGGGAGCGCGAAGTGGTGGTGCGTGTTGAGGATCCCGACGACGATTCCCGAGAGCCCGAGGAGCACGACGATCGGGAACAGGACCCGGGAGAGCCCGACTGCGAGGCCGAGATCTCCCCCCGGCTCCCCGAATGGCCTCAAGAGGAAGGGCGCGAGCAGGACGAAGAGCGCGGTTACCCCGCCGAGTACGAGCAACGTCAGCCAGAGCAGCGTCGAGGCAACGCGCCAGGCGCGCGTCTTCTCGCCCCGCTCGAGGAGCTCGCTGAACACGGGGACGAACGCTCCCGAGAGTGCGGCGTCTGCGACGAGCGCGCGTACGAGGTTCGGGATCTGGATCGCGACGATGAAGGCGTTGATCGCCCCCGCGACGCCGAAGTAGTAGGCGGAAACCACCTCGCGCGCGAGACCAAGCGCACGCGAGACTGCCGTCGCCAGCGAGAAGACGACCGTCGATCGCGCGAGGCGCCGGTTGTGACCTCGCTCATCGAGGCCGACGACCGGATCCGGGGGCTCCGAGGGACTCGTCACGAGCCCCCGATTCTCTCAGTGCCGTCTGCTACCATCGCCGCGCCCGCGTGCCGCGGGCTTTCTCTCGATATGGCGAACATCAAGCAGCAGAAGAAGCGCGTTCGGACCCAGGGACGGGAGCGAACGGAGAACGTGCGCTACCGCTCGACGATCAAGACGCTTACCAAGCGGCTCGAGACCTCTGTCGCCGAGGGTGACGCCGATCGCGTCGCCGAGGCGCACCGCGAGCTCGTGAAGACGATCGACCGGGCCGCAAGTCGTGGGGCGCTGCATGCGAACACCGCGGCACGGAAGAAGTCGCAGGCTGCGACCACCGTCGCCGGCGCTGCGTCCTAGCGCGAGCGGCCCTCGGCGCGGGACGTCAGGTCGATGAGCGCAAGCTGCACTTCGAGATCCGGGGCGAGCTTGCTCCCACCCTTGAGGGCGCCGTCGAGCCGGGCCAGCCGGACGACGGCGTCTCGGAGCTCCTCGCCCGAGAATCCCTCCGCCTGAGCGAAGATCTTCTCGGCGTAGTACGGGTGCACGCGGAGCTGACCCGCGGCGTCACGTGGGCGAACGCCCTCGGCAGCGAGTCGCTTGACCGAGCGAAGCCTGCCGAGGTGGCTTCCGAGCGTCCCGGCTAGACGAGCCGCGGTGTCTCGACGCGGCTTGGCGTCGCGCTCGAAGATCGTCTCGCTCGCTGCGAGCGCACGCCCACGGTCGCTCGCGCCCCACGCGTCGGTCAACGCGAACGCGGGGGTATCGGCGAGCGCAGGCACGAGCTCTTCGACCTCCCGCTCTCCGATCGGCTCGCCGTCGGCCCACATCGCGAGCTTGTCCACCTCGCCTGCGAGAGCGTGCAGATCCTCGCCGACGAGCTGGATGAGCGCCGCGCACGCCTCGGGCTCCGCCCGTGCATCGCGCTGACGGAACTGGTCGGCGACCCACCCTTGCAGCTTGTTCTTCGCGACCGAGAACTCGAGGATCTCGCCGGCCTTGGCACAGGCCTTCCCGAGCGGCGACGTCTTCTTCACGTCCTCGCCCACGAGGCCGAGGACGGTGGCGGGTGCGGGGTTCTTGAGGTACGTGGCGACCACCTCGAAGTCGGCGGCCTTCCATGCGCCCTTGCGCCGGCCGTCAGTCGAAGGCCGCCCGTCGACATGCTCGACGACCACGAGTCGCGCGTCTCCGAACAGGCTCCCTGCGTTGCAGAGCGCGACGGCGGCGTGCCCCGAGGTGTCGAGCGCGCTCACAACCTCGGCGGCTTCCGGCGCAAACCTGCGGCGAAGCCGGCCGAGCGCGGTCTCGATCTTCGGGCGATCGCTGCCGGTCAGGAGGTAGACGGGCTTCAACTCTTGCTCGGGTGCCACGCTTCAACCCTAGACGCTCGTTCATCCAGCCGTGCGGACTCGGAGGGTGCGCCCGTCCGACTCGACGACGACGCGACCGTCCTCGTCCGTCCGGTAGACGGCGACGCCGGGGACGGTGGCCAGTGCGGCGAGCGTCTCGGCTCGAGGGTGGCCGTAGTCGTTCGACCGACCAACCGAGATCACCGCGATCCGCGGCCGAAGCATGCGGAGCTCCTCGTCGAGTCCGGGATCCTCGGAGCCGTGGTGCGCCACCTTGAGCACCTCGACCGCGCCGAGCGGGAGACGCGCAGTCACGTCCGATTCGGCGTCCGCCGGGAGGAAAACGTCGAGGTCCCCGTACGACGCCATGAGCACGACCGCGTTCAGGTTCGGGTCTTCGGAGGGAAGCCCGGGGTCGGGCGGCCAGAGCACACGAAGGACGAGGCCACCCGCCCTGAACTCCGATCCGGTGCGGATCGGCCGGATCGGGACTCCGCGCTCGCGCGCCGCCGCGACGGCCTCCTCCCGCTCGGGTCCCGTGGCCGCAAGGACCGGGTCGAGAACGGCCCCCACTCGAAGCTGCCGCACGACGTCGGCGGCGCCGCCGACGTGGTCGCGCTGCGGATGCG
>JACCWU010000173.1 GCA_013697465.1 Actinomycetota bacterium
CGCGCTCTCAACGCGCGAGCGGCAGGTGCAAGCGGAAGCCCTCGCCGGCGGCTGCGCACGAGAAGGTCGAGAGCGCAGAGCGCGAACGGGACCACCGCGACGAGCAGAGTGAGTCGAACCGCCCAGCCGCTCGCGACTCGGTCATTCACGAAGAGACTGTCGGGGGTGCGAAAGGCCGCGCCGACGCTCGTGTCGATCGAGCCGAGGAGCGCCTCCGTCGCCTGACCGAGCTCGCCGAGACGCTGCTCGGCAAGGAGCGGCTCGGAATCCACGGCGGGAACGTCCCGCTCACGTTGCTCCTCGGCGGTGATGGTCAAGGCGGCGATGCCGGAGGCGAGAAAGCGGCCCTGCTCCCCTTCGGCATACGGAACAGCGAGCCCCACGAGCTGGCTCAGGACATCGGGAAAGCCCGGCTCGACGCCGAGTTGCTCCTGGACGCGCGCAACCGCCGTGCGAACGAACGCCGGCGCAGGCGATCGCGGCTCGTCCCCGGCGACCGCGATGCGCGGCTCTCCCCTTCCATCGAGCGCATCGAGCACGATCGCCGCAAAGGCGTCGTCCGCATACGGCGACTCGGCGACGAAGCGAGCTGCGCCGGCGCCGCCGTACGCCCCCGCATCCGTCGAGACCAGCACGAGCGCCCGCTGTGGTTGCGGCGCAACGGAAGCGCCTCGTGGGGCGAATCCGCGCGCCAGCTCGATGAGCGCCGCCGTACCCGAGGCGTTGTCAGCATGCGGGCGGTCGGCACCTTCGTTGTCTCGATGAGCAACAAGCACGATCGCCTCGCTTGCTCTGCCGGGGATCACCGCGACGACGTTGCGCAGCTCCACCTCGCCCAGCTCCGCGACGTCCTCGGTCCAGCGATCCTCGTCCGCGGCGAACCCGAAGGACTCCACGGTCTCGGCAAACCAGTGAGCGGCGTCGGCGCTCTCCGGGGTACCGGGCACTCGAGACGGATACTCCGTGGAGAGCTGCGTGGCGAGGGAGACGGCCGCGTCGGGGTCGAACAGGGGCTCGAGGGCGGGACGCGGCAGCGTGCCGGTTGGCGACACTGAGAACAGAAGCGCCAGCAACGCCGGCGCGACGAGAATCGAGGAGACGCGCACCAAGCGCGTGTTGAGGGGTCTGTCGACGGTGCCGCGGCGCGGTGGCCGCCTCCGCCTCCGAGGCCGAGCCGCTTCCATGGCCGGGCTATAGTAGGCGGGCAGGCACCCGCGCGCCCTCAGCGAAGCTTCGATGCCGAGTACCTCGACCATCCTCCTCGTCGACGACGAGGATTCGATTCAGACGCTGCTCACCTATCCCCTCGAACGGGACGGCTACACGGTGGTGCAGGCACGCGACGGAGAGGAGGCACTCCGGCGGTTCGCGGAAGAGTCCGTCGATCTCGTGGTGCTCGACGTCATGCTTCCGAAGCTCGACGGGCTCGAGGTCTGCAAGCGACTCCGCAGCGAGAGCACCGTTCCCATCATCATGCTCACCGCGCGCGGCGACGAGCTCGACAAGGTTCTCGGGCTCGAGCTCGGCGCCGACGACTACATCACCAAGCCGTTTTCCATCCGAGAGTTCCGGAGCCGTGTGCGCGCTCTCCTACGGCGGGCCGTGACACCGCACCTGGCTGCGAACCGCGAAGACGTGATCGACCGGGGCGAACTCCGGATCGACCTGCCGCGGCGCACGGTCGAGGTTCGAGGCGAGCCCGTGCAGCTCACGTACATCGAGTTCGAGCTCCTCGCCGTGCTTGCCTCGAGCCCGGGCGTGGTCTTCACCAGGCGCGATCTCCTGGAGCGGCTGCGTGGTAGCGCCGACTACCGCGAGCCGCGAACGATCGACGTCCACGTTCGCCATCTGCGCGAGAAGATCGAGGAGGATCCGAGCGCCCCGCGGCTGATCCTGACGATCCGGGGAGCCGGCTACCGCTTCCGCGCCGACTAGCTCGTGATCGCGTGAAGCTCCCCGGCGGAATCCGGGTTCGCATCGCGCTGGCGCTCACCGGCATCGTCGCTGCCGCGCTCGGTGCGGCGTACGTCATCGTCGTGCCGTCACTCGAGAACCGGCTCGTGAAGGCCCGCCTCGACCAGCTCCAGGAGCTCGCCGTCCCGCTCGCGGCCCGCCTTCCGACGAACCGGTTTCTGTGGCCGGACGCCGTCGATACCTTCGCGCTGGCCACGGACGCGCGCGTCGTCGCTCTCGACGTTCTCACCCGGACGCCCCCAGCCCTGACAGTTGCCGCGGACTCGCAAAGCGGGAGCTCCGGCGACGTCGCGGAGAACCCGATCGCTCTGCGCGCGCTCGAGAGCGGCAAGGTCGAACGAGGCCGCGTGCAGGTGGCGAGCGCAGATCTCGGCGACGTCGCCGTGCCGCTCGATTGGGGTGCCGTTCTGTTGTTCCGGGCCTCGCTCGACGACTCGCTCGCCACCGTCTCGCTCGTGGAACGCCGCCTGCTCCTCGCGACCGCGTTCGCGCTGGCGCTCGCACTCGCGCTAGGGCTGTTCGCGGCGGGAACGCTCGTCAACCGCGTCAGGCGGCTGGAGACCGCTGCCGAGCGGATCGCGGGCGGCGATTTCGCCGCTCCGGTGATCGATCGCGGCGACGACGAGATCGGGCAGCTCGCGCATGCTTTCGACCGCATGCGCGTGCAGCTCGCGCAGCTCGACTCGGCGCGCAAGGAGTTCGTCGCCAACGCGTCGCACGAGCTACGTACACCGCTGTTCTCGCTGGGCGGGTTCCTGGAACTGCTTCTCGACGAGGACCTGGACGAGGAGACGCGCCGCGAGTTCCTCACGACGATGCAAACGCAGATGGAGCGCCTGACGAAGCTCTCCGCCGATCTTCTCGATCTCTCCCGAGTCGACGCCGGCCAGCTGAGCGTCGTGCACGAGCTGGTGAACCTCGGCGACGTGGCGGCGGCGCTCGCCCGCGAGCTCGAGCACATGGCAGCGGCCTCGGGGCACCGTTTGGACACGTCTGTTGAGGACGAGGTGTGGTGCGACGCCGACGAGGAGCGCGTCCACCAGATCGCTCGCGCTCTGGTCGTAAATGCGCTCGTGCATACACCGGCCGGTGCCCGGGTGGTCATCCGGGCGCGACGGCGAGCCACACGGGCCGAGCTCGCAGTCGAGGACGACGGCCCCGGCGTTCCAATTGGCCAGCACGACGCGATCTTCGAGCGCTTCTACCGTGCCGAAGGCCGGGTCGCCTCGGGAAGTGGCCTCGGGCTCGCTATCGCGAAGGAGCTCGCCCGGCTCATGGGCGGGTCGGTAGAGGTCGAGTCGAAGCCCGGACGCACGGTCTTCACGCTGGTGCTGCCGTGCGAGGCCGAGCCGCCATCGTTTTCACGTGAAAACACCCGATCGATGACGCACTGAAGCGACTCTCTACGATCTGCCGTGCGGTGAGCGATCTCTCTCATGTCGGCGAAGCCGGCGACGTACAGATGGTCGACGTCGGCGGCAAGCCGCTCGCCCGCCGCCGCGCCGTCGCGAAAGCCACCGTGCGCATGGCAGCTTCCACCGCTGCGCAACTCCAAGCGTTGCCGAAGGGCGACGCCCTCGTGACGGCCCAACTCGCCGGGATCATGGCGGCGAAGCGCACCGCAGAGCTGATCCCGCTTTGCCACCCGCTCGCACTGACGCATGTGGACGTTCGGCTCGAGGTCCGAGACGAGTCGGTCGAGATCGAGGCGACGGCGGAAACGACGGCGCAGACCGGCGTCGAGATGGAGGCGCTGGTGGCAGCGTCGGTGGCGGCGTTGACCATCTACGACATGGCCAAGGCCGTGGACAAGATGATGGAGATCACGGGTGTGCAGCTGTTGACGAAGACGAAGGATCCGCCGGGATGAGGGCTGCCGTACTGACCGTGTCCGACGGGGTCCATGCGGGTGTGCGCGAGGACACAAGCGGCGCGCTGCTCGAGGAGCTTCTCAGAGACGAGGGATTCGTGGTGGAGCGCCGGCTTGTGCCGGACGAGCGTGAGGAGATCGCGGCAGCCCTTCGCGCCCTGGCCGAGAGCGCCGTGCTCATCCTGACCACCGGAGGCACGGGCTTCGCTCCACGGGATGTCACGCCGGAGGCGACGAGGCGCGTGCTCGATCGCGAGGCCCCTGGAATTGCCGAAGCGATCCGCGCAGATGCAATCTCGCGGACGCCGCATGCCCTGCTCTCGCGGGGCGTGGCCGGCCTCGTGGACTCGACGCTCGTCGTCAACCTCCCCGGCTCGCCGGGAGGGTGCAAGGACGGCTTCGCCGTACTTCGCCCCGCGCTTCTGCACGGGCTCGAGCTGGCGTCCGGAGACACGGCGACGAGTCACCGGCAGACGTGACGTCGACGATCGTTCCGCTGCCGCGTCGTCTTGCTTCGCTCGTTCGGATCGAGCACACGGTCTTCGCGCTTCCGTTTGCCTACGTCGGCGCGTTCCTTGCGGCCGACGGCTGGCCCGGCTTCGAGAGCGTTCTCTGGGTGACGATCGCAATGGTCGGCGCGCGGACGCTCGCGATGGCGCTGAACCGCCTCGTGGACGCCGAGCTCGACGCGCGAAATCCCCGAACGGTTGGGCGCGAGCTTCCGACCGGCTCGCTGACGAGGGCGCAGGTCGTGATGCTCAGCGCCGTCGCGCTGGGGATGTTCGTGATCGCCGTTTCCCAGCTCGATCCGATCGTGCGCTGGCTCTGGCCGATTCCGGTGGCGCTGTTCGCGGTGTATCCCTACCTCAAGCGCTTCACCTGGCTCTGCCATCTGTGGCTGGGGGCGTGCCTCGGGCTTGCGCCAGTGGGCGCGTGGCTCGCGATCGCCGGATCGGCACCGTGGGAAGCGTGGACGCTGGGCGTGGCCGTTCTCTTCTGGGTGGCCGGCTTCGACCTCTTCTACTCGCTCTACGACCTCGAGCACGATCTCCGCGATGGGCTCCACTCGTGGGCGGTGCGTTTCGGCGAGCGAGGGGTGTTCGCCGGGGCGCGCAGCTTTCACGCCGCGACCGTGGTGCTACTAGCGGCTACGGGTGCCGGGCTCGGGGTGGGCCTGCTCTACTGGCTCGGCGTCGCGGTGACAGGCGTGCTGCTTGCTTACGAGCACTCGATCGTGCGACCCGGCGATCTCCGTCGATTGGACGCGGCCTTCTTCACGGTGAACGGCGTGATCAGCGCGGTCTTCTTCGCTTTCGTAGCGTTCGACGTTCTCGTTTGACTGCGCGCGTGTCCGGTCGCCTCTCGCGCGCGTCCGTCCTTCATCACACTCTTTTCACGATGCGATGTTCCACGCGTGAACCGTTCGCCGCTAGCGTGAATCCAGGGGGGCTTCCGCCCCCTCGGGGGGGTTCGAGGAGCATCGATCTTGCGCAGGCGCCCGTGCCACTCCGAAAGGCGCGCGAGAGCCGGGCTGGAAACCGCGAGAGAAAGCAGCGCCCGTGATCCGCGCTCGCGCCCTCGAGAAGCGGTACGGGCGCAAGCGAGTGTTCGCCGGGATCGATCTCGATCTTCCGGCGGATGGCTTCCTTGTTGTCACAGGAGCCAACGGATCGGGAAAGACCACGCTGCTCCGCGTCCTGACCGGGCTCGCGTCGGCGACACGGGGAGAGCTCCGGGTCGAGGCCGATCGCGGCCGCATCGGGCATCTCGCCCACGAGCCGCTCGTGTATCGGGAGCTGAGCGCGCTCGAGAATCTCGACCTGTTCGGCCGGCTGTATCGAGTCCCCGAGCGACGCGAGCGGATCGGGATGCTCCTCGAGCGGTTCGGACTCTGGGAGGCGCGCAACGAGCGAGTCGCCGCGTACTCGCGCGGGATGTTGCAGAGGCTCGCGCTGTGCCGGACCCTGCTACACGACCCGGACCTCCTGGTTCTCGACGAGCCGTTCTCGGCGCTCGACGAGGAAGGCGCGGCGCTGCTCGATCGCGAGCTCGCCGAGCTCGCCGGCAACCGCGCATTCGTCGTCTCGACGCATGATCCCGCTCGGCTTGCGCCGCTCTCCACCGCGCGGCTTGCTCTTACATGACGTACCTCACCGACGTCAGCGCGCTCGCACGCAAGGATCTCAAGATCGAGCTTCGCGCCCGCGACACGCTTCCGGCCATGTTGCTGTTCGTTCTCTCGACGCTCGTCGTCTTTCACTTCGCGCTCCCGGCAGAGAGCGCGAGTGACGCGGCCTACGGGCTGCTCTGGGTTGCGATCGTCTTCACGGCGCTTCTCGGACTTTCGAGAGCGTGGGTGCCGGAGCACGAGCATGGCGTTCTGGACGGGCTGATCCTCGCTCCGTGCGATCGAAGTGCGATCTGGCTCGGGAAGACGCTCGCGACGCTCGCATTCCTCCTCGCGGCGCAGGTCGTCGCTCTCCCGGCTTTCGCGCTCTTCTTTGCCTCGCTCGACGTGACAGCCGTCGCTGGTGTGGTGCTCGCGGACGTCGGCATCTGTGTCGTCGGCTCGCTGCTCGCAGCGATGGCCGCAGCCAGCCGCGCCCGTGAGCTCCTGCTTCCGCTTCTCGTTCTCCCGCTGTCCATCCCGCTGATCGTCGGTGGAGTCGGAGCGGCGATCTCGCCCGACGGCGAGAGGTACCTCCTCTTCCTCGCGCTGTACGACGCGGTCTTCGCGGTACTCTCGTGGGCGTCCTTCGAGTACGTCGTCACCGAGTAGATCACTGAACACTCCGCACGCGATCCGAAGCGTCCCGAGCCTTGCCGCGCTTGCTGCGGCGCTGATGGGGGTCGCGATCTTCCTCGCACTCCTGGTGGCGCCGGAAGACTCGGACCAGGGCATCTCGCAGCGAATCTTCTACATCCACGTCCCGATCGCGCTGACCGCGTACTTCTGCTTCGGACTCGGCGCGTGGAAGGCGTTGCGGCTGCTCGTGAGGGGTGAGGAACGACATGACCTCGAGAGCTACGTGGCGATCCACCAGGGGACGATCTTCGGGGTCCTCACGCTCGTCACCGGCTCGATCTGGGCGAAGGCGTCGTGGGGCCACTGGTGGCTGTGGAGCGAGGACCAGCTCGTCCTCTTCCTCGTCCTCTTCCTCTTCTACTGCGCGTACTTCATGCTTCGGTTCTCGCTCGAGGAGGGGCCGCGGCGCGCCCGCTCGTCGGCCGTCTACGCGCTCTTCGGCGTCGTGCTCATCCCGGTCAGCTTTCTCGCCATCCGGCTCGCCGAGGGGCTGATCCATCCCACCGTCTTCACGCGCGACGGGCCCCAGATGAGCGCTTCGATGTTCGCGACCTTCTGCGTCGCGTGGGCCGCCGTAACGCTGCTCGCCTACGTGCTCTACCGCGTCGAGCTCGTGGGGAAGAGGCTCGACGCCGACCTGCACGAGCTCCGCGAGATCCTGCGGTGAGCCAAGGGCAGTACGTCGCTGCGGCGTACGGGGTCGTGTTTGTCGTCGTCCTCGCCTACGTGGCCATCATCGCCGCCAAGCTCGTGCGCCTCGAGCGCCAGACGGCCGAGCTGCTCGAGCTCGCTTACCGCAGATCCACCGAGCCCTCCGCGCCGACCGGCGAGGGCGCGTCCACGACGTGACCGACCGAAGCCCGATCTATGCTGCGGCCGTGATCGGACGGGGACCGTGACGCGCCAGCCGCTCATGGGCAGACCGCTGCCGCTGCAGGCGCCGACGGCGTTCGTGCGGATCCGACCGCGAGGAGCCCGCCTGTGTGGCGAGATGCGGCCTGGAGGGCGCACTCACTGTCGGCCCCTCGCTTCTGCTCGCCGGCGCTAGCGCCCGGTCATCGCTCGGCCGAGAAGCCGCGTTAGGCTCAACGCGTGTTCATCACGTTTCTCACCGACTTCGGCCTGAAGGACGACTTCGTCGGCACATGCCACGGCGTTATGAAACGCATCGCGCCGGAGATCGAGATCATCGACATCACGCACGGCATTCCGCCGCAGGCGGTTCTCCAGGGGGCGCTGGTCCTCGCGAGCACGATCGGCTACATGCCTGTCGGCGTGCATCTGGCGGTCGTCGATCCGGGCGTCGGCGGGCCGCGCCGGCCGCTCGCGCTCCAGGATGCCGGCGACCGCATCTACGTCGGGCCGGACAACGGGCTGCTCCTCCCTGCTGCGAACCGCGCGGGGATCGTCACCGCGCACGAGCTCGCGAACCCCGAGTACGCGCTGGGGTCGATCTCCAGGACGTTCCACGCGCGCGACCTGTTCGCCCCGGCCGCCGCGCACCTCGCACGCGGCGTGCCTCTTGCGGAGCTCGGCCCGCCGCTCGATCCCGAAGCCCTCGTAACCCTCGACGTCCCGGTGCCGGAGCTGGCCGAGAGCGCCGCCGTCGCAACCGTGCTCTACATCGACAGCTTCGGCAACATCGCGTTGAACCTGACCCGTGGCGACGTCGAGAGGATTGCGATCGCCCCGGGCACACGCGTCGAGCTGGAGCTTGCGGGAGAAGGGTACTACGCGGTGATGGCGAGGACGTTCGCCGACGCCCGCCCGGGCGACGTCATCCTGTACGAGGACAGCTACGGGAACATGTCCGTCGCGATCTCACGCGGAAACGCCGCAAGGATGCTGCACGTCGTCCCAGGCCAGAGGATTCGGATCGCTCCAGCCACCTGACTTCCGGGCCTACGAGAGCGGAGGGCGCCGCTCCGCCCACGGGCTCGCTTCCTCGAGCTGCGCAGCGAGCTGAAGGAGCTGAGCTTCCCCCGCCGGACGCCCGATAGCTTGCACTCCGATCGGCAACCCGTCCTCGCTCCAGTGCAGCGGCAAGGACATCGCCGGAAGGCCCGTGAGGTTTGCGACCGCCGTGAACGGGGTGAAGAGCGTATTCCGGCGAAGCTGCTCAACCGCGTCCTCGACCCCTTCTTCCTGCCACCCGATGCGGACCGGCGGGAGCGCCAGCGTCGGGGTCAGGACGACGTCGAACGCGCTCCAGAAGGCGACGATGCGCCTCGCGGCTGTCTGGAGCTCGATGACGGCCTTTGCATAGTCCACGGCTGACGTCGAGCGTGCGGACTCGGCAAGACCACGGTTGAGAGGCGTCAGAAGCGCCGGGTCGACCGGGACGAGAGCTGGGCTCACCTGCCAGACGGCGATGAAGTGGTCGATCAGGCTGGAGCCGGACCACCGCGGCGTCGCCTCCACGACTTCGTGGCCAAGCTCCTGGAGGAGCGCCGCCGCCGACGCGAGTCCCTCCGAGCATTCGGGGCGAACCGGAACGTCGATCGGGGGCACGTCCGTGACGGCGACACGGATTCTCCCCGGACGGAGAGCCGCTTCCTCGCTGAACGGCCGCCCAGGCGGCGACGCCCACCACGGATCGCCGGGCTCGTAGCCCGAAAGCACGTCGAGGAACGCCGCCGCGTCGGAGACGTAGCGCGAGATCGGCCCCGAGGTGGAGAGCCCCTCCAGCGACGAAAACGGCGCGGACGAGACACGGCCGCGGGCGGGCTTGATCCCGAAGACGCCGCAGCACGACGCCGGAATGCGAATCGAGCCGCCGCCATCGGAGCCGTGCGCCAGTGGGACGAGTCCGGCGGCGACCGCAGCCGCGGCGCCCCCGCTCGAACCGCCTGGCGTCAGCTCCGAGTTCCACGGGTTGCGCGTGACGCCGTTCAGCTCCGACTCGGTGAAGGCGGTCGTGCCGAACTCCGGCGTGTTCGTCTTGCCGACGATGACGAAGCCCGCCTCGCGGATTCGCCGCACGACCGCGGTGTCGAAGTCCGGGACGTAGTCCGCGAAGGCGCGGCACGAGTAGGTCGTCCTGATGCCCGCCGTCGCCGTGAGGTCCTTGATCGCGATCGGAACCCCCCGAAATGGAGCATCGTCCGCGCGCGCGTCTGCTGCCCGAGCGTCGGTGAGAGCCTCCTCCGACCGGACCGTCACGAACGAGTTGAGCCCAGGGTCGAGCTGCTCGATCCGTTCGAGGTAGAGCTGGACGAGCTCGACCGACGACAGCTCGTCTTCGCGGATGAGTCGAGCCTGCTCCGCTGCCGGAAGGAACGCGACCTCCATCGCGGCGACGCTAACAGCGCGGCGCTAGGGCGTCGGCACGCTCGGTCCGGTCCAGCGGTGGATGAGTCCTGAGCGACAGTCGAAGATGATCTCTGCGCTCGATGCGGCGAGCGCCAGGCCGGGGCTCGAGATGAGTAGGTTCAAGCGGTAGGCGGCGACGCGCCTGCGTGCGCCCGCGAAGACCTCGGTCCTCGACATCCGTAGAGCACGAAGGGCCGATCCGGTCCAGCCGTCTCCCGCCGCGTACCTCGCCGTCACAAACCCTGCGATCGCTGTCCTCCCGATCAGCGGACGCTCCGTCGGCGGATAGGCGTGGAGGCGTCCGCGGAGTGCGAGGCGACCGGAGAAGCTCGCGCCGCGGCCCGCGTTGAAGGCCGAGAGCGCCGAGCGAAGCCGTTTCGAGGCTCGCTGTGCATCGCACTGCGAAGGCAGCCGGCCGGAAGCGGCACTCACCTTGAAGTCGGGCGTTAGAGCCCTCGCGTTCGGTCCGGCCCGGTCGCCTGACTCACTGGATCGCGAGCAGGCGACGATGGCGCTGCCCGGCGTCCAGCCGGTCGGCACGGGACAGGAGGCGACGACCTCGCCCGCCGGAACGCGATCGCGCTCGTCCTGGCCCATGCTCCAGACGAAGATGCGCTGCGCAGGGCAGTCGATCTTGCCCTTGCCCTGCGCGTACTCCGCGAGCGAGCTCGGCAGATCGTCGGCGCTGCGGCGGATCGTGTATCCGATCCCGACAGCGCCCGGTCTCGAGCTCGACGCGATCCCGATGTTTACACTGATCAGCTCCCAGCGCTCATTCGCTTTGCGCCGCGTCGCGAAGTAGGGGAAGAGATCGACGCGGTCGTAGAAGACGCTATGTCGCCATGGGCCGTCCCCAGCGCGACCTTCGGTGACCGAGTACCAGCGAAACGCAAGGCCGGCCGGCTCGGGCGCTTACCCGGCGGGTCCTCGATCGCGAAGAGCCGATCGAGCGCCTTCATGTCGCCCGCGCCGACTGCGTCTGCGAGACGAACGAGAAGCTCCGCGGTCTCGCGGGGCGTGCATCCGCTCGGAAGGGAGCCAGAGTCCCGCGTCACGATGATCGGCTCGCCCGCGGCGGCTCTCGCCGACGCAAGCGCCGCGAGCAAGAGTGCCAGCGCGGCAGCGATACCCAATGCGCGTGCCATTCCGAGGTGGCGAGGGCCGGAATCGAACCGGCGACACCACGGTTTTCAGCCGTGTGCTCTACCGACTGAGCTACCTCGCCGCGGCGACCCAGTGTACCGCCGGTCTTACGACTTGACCGCGAAGAGAAAAGCCAGCGCCATCCGCCAGGTGCCACGGCCCTCCTCCACCAGCGGGCGGAGATGTGCTGTGAACCGTTCCTGCTCCTCGGGTGTCAGCGCTTGCTCCATGGCCTCGGCCAGCGTCGGGATGCGAGGACTCCCGGCGCTCGCGAGCATGCCACTCCAGCTCTGCGGCTCGCTGGCCGTAATTTCGGCGTCGAGGCGGAGGTGGATCGGAAAGAAGCCGGCGCGGCCGGCGAGCTCGACGAGGTCGCGCTCGTCGAAGTTCAGCATTGGGTCCGAGCCCGGTGGCTGGATCGCGTCGTAAACGGCACGGACCTTCTGCGAGACGTCGGGGATCGCGCTCAGGTCATAGCCCATCCATGTGTCGGTGTTCGTCCGAGCGAAATCGGTTGATGGGCTCGAAGAGCGAGATGCGCCCTCCCGGTCGGAGCACCCGGGCGAACTCGTGCAGCGCCGACTCCTTGTCCGCGACGTAGATGAGAACCGAGCGAGTGGTCACGACGTCGACGGATCCGTCCTGCAGAGCGCTGAGATCGTCTGCGGCCGCATGGACGAACCGGCACCGCTCGAGCACGTTCAACTCAGTTGCGACCTCGCGGCAGACATCGAGGAGGTCGTGCGAGATGTCTGCGAAGAGAACGGTGCCGGCGCCGCGTTCGAGTGCTCCGAGGCCGATCAGGCCCTCTCCGCAGCCGACGTCGAGCAAAGTCTCGCCTTCCGAGAGGCCGGCGTTCTCGAGGACCGAGTCACGCCACCGCGTCAGCCGCTCGAGACCGCCACGGCGTTCGTCCGGAGCGCCGCCAGGGCGTTTCTCAGCTAGCCACTCGGCCCAGCAATCCTTCCCTGTCATGAGCGGCGAGACTAGCGTTCTCCGCGACAGCCGTTACTGTTCCGCGCCGTGGGCGAGCCGCAGCGGGAGATCGCGATCATCGGCGCCGCCCTCGACCTCGGGCAAGGTCGTCGGGGGGTCGACATGGGGCCGTCCGCGATCCGCGCAGCGGGTCTCGAGGAGCGGCTCGCGAGCCTCGGTTACCGCGTTCGGGATCACGGCAACGTCGAGACGGCCGTTCCGGAGGCGACCGCGCTGCGTGACGAGCGGGCCCGCTTCCTCCCGGAGATCATCGAGACGTGCGAGCGGATCGCCGCGAAGGTCGCCGAGGAAGCGCAGAAGAAGGCGATCCCGCTGGTTCTCGGCGGCGATCACTCGGTCGCCCTCGGAACGCTTGGCGGCCTCGCCTCGGTGCACGGGCCGGGTGGTGTTCTCTGGATTGACGCGCACTCCGACGTGAACACGCCCGTGACGAGCCCGAGCGGGAACGTCCACGGGATGCCGCTCGCGGCCGCTCTCGGACTGGCGGGCGAGGGCTTCGAGAGCGAGGCGTGGCCGCTGCCGGCAGTCACCGCCAAGCGGGTTGCGCTTCTCGGAGCTCGCCAGCTCGACGCGGGAGAACGTCGTCTGCTGCGCGAGGCCGGCGTACGCGTCTTCACCATGAGCGAGATCGACCGCATCGGGGTCGAGCGCGCTGTTCGCGAAGCACTCGATCGCGTCAGCGGTGGCGGCTTCGTCCACGTGTCGCTCGACATGGACGCGCTCGATCCGGAAATCGCCCCGGGGGTCGGGACGCCTGTGCGGGGAGGTTTGACCTATCGCGAGGCACACCTTCTGCTCGAGCTCGTAGCCGAGTCCGAGCTTGCCGGATCGCTCGAGGTGGTCGAGGTCAACCCGATCCTCGACCGCGAGAACACGACGGCGCAGACAGCCGTCGAGCTCGTCGCGAGCGCGCTGGGCAAGACGATCTTCTAGATACGGCCCCGCGTGCGAGCGGGTCTCGACGGAACCCTGGGTTCCCGCGCTAGAACTGCGGGATGATCTTCTCGCCGTAGGCGGCGAGCGTCTCCTCCTGGCCGTGGGTCATGAGGTAGATGTTGAACTGGTCGACGCCGACCGACTCGAGCTCCTTCAGCTTCTCGGCCGCCTGCTCCGCGTTGCCGAGGACGCAGAAGCGGTCGCAGATCTCGTCGGTGACGAACTCGCCGTGCTTTGCGCCGACGCGTGAGTGCTCCTCGTAGTCGTAGAACTTCCGCGCACGGACGAACTCGGTGAGCTCCTTCGGGATCTCGGACTCGAAGCCGTAGCGCTCGATCAGGTCCATCACGTGGTTGGACACCATCGCCGGGAACCAGCGGACCTGCTCGCGCGCGTCCGCGATGTCGTCCGAGATATGGCTCGGAGCGCACACGATGCACTGGAGGGCATCCGGGTCGCGACCGGCCTCCTCGGCGGACCGGCGGGCGGTGTCCATGATCCACTCGACGATCACGGGATCGGCGAGCTGGATGACCACGCCGTCGCCGACGCGGCCCGCGACGGCGAGCGCCTTGGGCCCGTAGCCGGCCACCCACATCGGGATCTCGGGCAGCTCGGGGCGCACCCACTTGAGCTCGAGCTCCTTGTCGTTCCACTCGACGGGTCGCCCGTTCATGAACTCCTTGATCATCGCGAGCCGTCGCTCGAACTCCGCGACCCTCACCGGCTGCTGGCCGATGGTGCGCCGTGCCGAGTCGCCGCGCCCGATCCCCATCACCATCCGTCCGTCGGAGATGTCGTGCAGAGTCGCGTAGCCGCTTGCGAGGACGGTCGGATCGCGCGTCCCGGGGTTCGTCACGCAATGCCCCAGCTTCATCGTCGAGGTTGCTTGGGCCGCGAGCGTGAGGAGCGGAAACGACTCCTGCCAAAGAAGGTGCGAGTCGTACGTCCACCCGTACTCGAAGCCGTGGGACTCGGCGAGCCGAAGCAGCTCGACGAGCCGGACGGGTGGGGGGTCGGGCAGGACGGTGACTCCGAAGCTCAAGGACATGGGCTCTCCAGGCTGGATCGGGGAACGCGGGGATTATCCGCGGATTCGCATGTGATTGCCAGGGAACCCGGTGCGCGGGGCGGATCCGGCGCCGTGCTCTTCGCATTCGTCCTGTTCGGCCTGGCCGCGGAGCGATGCTCCCGATTCAGGCGGGCGTCAACTCGCAGCTCGCCGACCATCTCGACAGCCCGCTCCGCGCCTCGTGCACCCCGGCTGGGAGCGGTGACCCTTATCGGCGTCGTCATGGCGGGCCAGGCACTCGCCTCGCATGTCGTGGACCACTTCGGCATGGTCGGCTTCGCCGCTCACCCGGTGACAGGGGGACGCATCGTCGGCCAGGTTCTGATCGCCTGCGGCGTGCTCTTCGTGCGGCTGTTCTAGAGAGTCAAGGACAATTACGAATCGCCTCGTGGCCGAACACGATGCCAGCATGATCCGCGACTGGTCGGGCGAGCGACAGGCTCGCGAGCTCAGACATTGGCCTACTCTCGTCTACCTCGCCGAGCGTGTCGCGCGGAGCGAGCATCTCGACGCGCTCATCGTCATCGGCTCGTTCGCCAAGGGTCACGCCGATGAGGCAAGTGACCTTGACCTTCTGATCGCCGTGTCCGAAGGTCGTTTTCCAGAAGCATGGGATCGACGGAGGGAGCTAGAGACGCGCGACGCTCTCGTCGCCTGGGACTTTCGGCCTGAACCTCATAAGCTCATTGGCACGCGAAAGTTCTTGACGCGCGACATGATCAAGGTCGAACTCCAACTCAGCGACGCCTCCGCGGCCGGCGCGGTACTCGCCGAACCGCACCACGTGCTGATAGGTGAGGACTCCATAACGGAGCGGTACGCGCAGGTGGAGCCGATCCCGCCGGAAGTCCTATCCGAGTACGCGCAGAGGATTCGAGACGAAGGACTCGTCCCGGAGGTCGAGTCTCGCTACAGCGAACTCATGGAGGCGATCAGGCGCGCCCGTTGAGGCTCTGAAACGCTGAGCGATCACTCCTGCTCAACCGAGCACGTGCACCAGTGAGGGCGTTTTTGTGAACCCAAGACCGAGGTCAGGCTGAAGCCGGACCCCAGGCGCCGCGGGAAGCGAACGCCACTGCCCCCGACCCCAGCCACCGTTGTCAGCGACCGCCGCCGGCTGCCACCCAGTCGATCGTCTTGGAGGCAAGGCGGTCGAGGGCTGCGACCGCGAGCTCGAGGTGTTCCTCCTTCGTGTCTTCGAGCTTCGTGTGCGAGAGGCCCCGGAGGCTCTGCACGAAGAGCATCACCGTCGGCACTCCCGCGCGTGACACTTCGGCCGCGTCGTGCAGGGGGCCGGAGGGTAGCCGGTGCGCGGTGTCCGTCACCTCCCGGATCGCGTCCTCGCAGAAGCCGAGCAGCGTCTCGTCGAAGAGGATCGGCTCGATCGACCAGATCCGCTCGAACTCGACTTCGACCCTTTCCTCGCTCGCAAATCGCTCGCTTGCTTTCTTGGCCTGCGCGAGCATCGACGCGAGCCTCTCCGCATCGAGGTGACGCTGGTCGAGAAGCTGCTCGGCGGTCTCGACGACGGAGGTGACGATCCCGGGTCGGCACACGACGCCGCCCGAGGTGCAGACGGCGCCGTCTCCGGTGCGGCCTGCGATCTCGCGGATCTCGAGCGCGAGCTTCGCCGCACCGGCAAGTGCGTCTCTTCGCTTATCCATCGGGGTCGAGCCGGCGTGCGCCGCTTGTCCGCGCCAGGTGACGCGGTGGCGCTCGACGCCGAAGGTCCCGAGCACCACGCCGAGAGGCAGGTCGAGCGACTCGAGGACAGGGCCCTGCTCGATGTGCAGCTCGAGGTAGGCCGCGGCTGAGTCGAGCTGGCCGCGCGATTCGAGAGCGCGGTCGAGATCGACGCCGTGCTCCGCGAGCGCGTCCGGTAGAGAGACCCCTTCCCGGTCCGTGAGAGCACGCAGCTCGTCTTGGTCGGCCATCGATCCCGCGGCCGCACTCGAGCCGAAGAGGCTGCGGCCGAAGCGCGCGCCTTCCTCGTCCGCCCAGTTGACGAGGCGGATCGTGACGGGCGACGCTCCCTCGCCGGCAACTCTCCGCAGCACCTCGATCCCGGCAACGACGTTCAGCGCTCCGTCGAGCCAGCCGCCGTTCGGAACGGAGTCGATGTGCCCACCGATCAAGACCGCTCGCTCGGACGTTCCTCGAAGTGTGAACCACTGGTTGCCGGCGTCGTCGATCTCCTCCTCTGCGCCGGTCTCTGCGACCGTCTCCCGCAGCCAGGCGCGCGCCTTCTCCCAGGTTTCGGTCCAGGCGACTCGCTGTGCTCCGTTCTCGTCTCCGGTGAGCTCACGGAGCTGCTTCAACTCGGCAACGGTGCGCCTGGGATAGAGTGGCACCGCGCGAGCTTATCCCGTCGCTCCTCCGCTCCTCAACGGGTGTGGTGGAATGTCAGCTGATGGCGTACGCGGCAACGGCGCGCGGTCGGTCGAAGCTCCCGGACGCGGAGCGAGTTCGCACTGCGGCTGTACGTGTCGGCCTCTTCCTCGCCGTGCTCGCCGGCCTCTCGGGGCTCTGGGAAGGTTTTCGCGCCTTCGCCGAGGCGACAGGTCTCCGGCTCGGCCTGTTCGAAGCCAACGACCGCACGATGCCCCACATCCACGACATCGTCGGCCAGCTCTTCGAGCCCTCACGCCGCAACGGTCCGCTGCTGATCGACGTGCTCTGGGATGCGGCGCTCTTCACCGCGAAGGAGGCGGCCGTCGGCCTAGTGCTCGGCGCGCTCTTCGGGTTCGCCCTCGGCGTGCTTCTCGCTCACTCGGGCCTCCTGCAGCGCGGGCTTCTGCCCTACGTCGTCGCCTCGCAGACGGTCCCGATCCTCGCCGTGGCGCCGATGGTCGTCGTCTGGGGGAACCCCAGGCTTCCGCCGGGATTGCGCGACTGGGGGGCGGTGGCGGTGATTTCCGCATATCTCACGTTCTTCCCGGTGACGATCAACACGCTCCGTGGGCTGACCTCGGTCGATCCGCGAACTATCGACCTCATGCGATCGTATGCCGCAAGCTGGTGGTCGGTGCTCTGGAAGCTCCGCGTTCCGGCAGCACTCCCATTCATCTTCGCGGCGCTCAAGATCGCGGCGCCGGCGAGCGTCGTCGGCGCCATCATCGGGGAGCTCCCCGCCTCGATACAGAGCGGGCTCGGGGGAGCGATCCTCAACTTCAACCAGTACTACATCACGTCCCCGCCGAGTCTCTGGGCGACGAATCTCATCGCCGCGCTTCTCGGGATCACGTTCTTTCTCACCGTCGTCGCCGCCGAGCGGGTTCTCGTCCGGAGGGCACCGGAGCACTTCGCATGAGTGGGTCAGCTGTCGTCTCGTTGAGCAATGTCACGAAGGCTTTCGGCGGGGGTGTCACCGCACTCCAGTCGATCGACCTCGAGGTGCAGCCCGGCGAGTTCGTCTCTCTCATCGGGCCTTCGGGGTGCGGGAAGTCGACGCTGCTCAGGATCGTCGGCGATCTCGTCGAACCGACCTCAGGCGATGTCGTCGTCAACGGCAAGAGCGCACGGCAGGCCCGTCTCGACCGGGAGTACGGGATCGTCTTCCAGGACTCCGTCCTCTACGACTGGCGCACGGTTTCGAAGAACATCGGGCTCCCTCTCGAGCTCCTCGGATGGGACCGCTCGAAGCGGGCCGATCGCGTGCGCGAGATGCTCGAGCTCGTCGAGCTGCAGGGCTTCGGAGATCATCGCCCGTGGCAGCTCTCCGGCGGTATGCAGCAGCGGGTCTCGATTGCCCGGGCGCTGTCCTTCTCTCCGGCGCTCCTGCTCATGGACGAGCCGTTCGGCGCGCTCGACGAGATGACTCGAGAGCGGTTGAATGCCGAGGTTCTGCGGATCTGGGCGCGGAGCCGCAGCACGGTTCTCTTCGTGACGCACTCGATTCCGGAGGCCGTCTTCCTTTCGACGCGCGTCGTGGTCATGTCGCGCCGGCCGGGCCGCATCGCCGCAATCGTCGACGTCGACCTCGCGCAACCGCGAGGTGCGGACACGCGCGAGGACGCGCGTTTCTTCGAGCTGGTAACCGAGGTTCGCGACCGCCTGCGCGAGGGTGGCCTGGACGCGGACCGAACGGCCCCGGGTGAGGGCGAGCTCGTCGTCGGCGGCGAGACACCGTGACCACGCCCGGGTTGGTCGAGCCGCTGCCTCCGGGGTTCCTCAACCGGTTCGGCCGGGGGCTGCGCGACTGGGTGCCGGCCGTGCTCGTCTTCGTCCTCGGGATCCTCTTCTGGGAGGCGCTCGTTCGCGGGCTCGAGATCCAGAACTTCCTCCTGCCGGCGCCCTCGGACATCGTCGAGACCCTCTGGGTCGAGCGTGACCAACTGTGGACTGCGGCGTCCATCACGTTCCGAGAGGCACTCGGCGGATGGATCATCGGGTGCTCGCTCGGGTTTCTCGCGGCGCTCGTGCTCGCCCGCTGGCGTCTTCTCTCGACCGCCCTTATGCCTTACGCGGTCGCCGCCGGCGCGATACCGATCGTGGCGTTCGCGCCGATCACGAACAACTGGTTCGGTGTGACCGGCCTGACTTCGAAAGTCGTGATCGCGGCCGTGCTCTGCTTCTTCCCGGTGATGGTGAACACGCTGAAAGGCTTGACGTCCGTCCCTGCGTCCGCGATCGAGCTGATGCATTCTTACGCTGCGGGCGAGTTCACGATTCTTCGGCGAGTGCGGCTCCCCAACGCGTTGCCGTACGTCTTCACGGGGTTGAAGGTGGGCACGGTTCTCGCGATGATCGGCGCGATCGTGGGGGACTACTTCGGCGGTGCATCCGGTTCGCTCGGCGTTCAGATACAGCGCTGGACCGGCATCTTCGCCTTCGAAGAAGCGTGGGCCGGCATCGTGGTCGCGAGCGTCATCGGGATCCTCTTCTACGGGAGCGTCGCTCTCGCCGAGCGACGCGTCATGGCGTGGCACCCCTCGCTACGAGGCGGAAGACCGGAGTAGGGTTGGCGGTCAGGCAGGCAAGAAGACAAGGAGGAAGGGTATGAGGAGCCGGAGGTGGAGCCTCTTGGTCGTGCTGGCTCTCGTGGTCGCCGCGCTGGCGCTGGTGGGATGCGGCGACGACGACGACGAGGCGACCGGGACGACGGACACGACGACCGATACGATTGCGAGCGGCGATCTCGACCAGGTAACGCTGCAGAGCAAGTGGGTGGTGCAGGCGCAGTTCGCCGGTTACTACGCCGCGAAGGACCAGGGCTACTACGAGGACGAGGGGCTCGACGTCACGATTAGGCCGGGCGGCCCGCAGATCGTCCCCGAGCAGGTCGTCCTCGGAGGGCAGGCGGAGTTCGGCATCGACTGGCTCGACAACCTGCTCGCAACGCGAGATCAGGGTCAGAACATCGTGAACATCGCCCAGGTCTTCGCGCGGTCCGGCATGACCGAGGTGACCTGGAAGGACAGTGGGCTCGACGAGATCACGGACCTGCGTGGCAAGAAGGTCGGTGTGTGGATCAACGGGAACGAGCACAAGCTCTTCGCCGCGTTGACCAAGAACGGCCTCGATCCGCAGAACGACGTCGATGTCGTCGCACAGCCGTTCAACATGGACCTCCTTCTGAATCGCGAGGTGGAGGCGGCGGCAGCGATGACCTACAACGAGCTCGCTCAGATTCTGGAGACGGAGAACCCGGACACCGGCGAGCTGTACACGCTCGACGATCTCAACGTCTTCAGGATGTCCGAGCTCGGAACGGGCGCGCTCGAAGACGGGGTCTTCGTCACCGAGGAGTGGATCGCCGACGAGGCGAACCAGGACATCGCGAAGCGGTTCCTGAAGGCGAGCTTCCGCGGGTGGATCTACTGCCGCGACAACCCCGACGCATGCGTCGACATCGTGCTCGACAACGGGCCGACTCTCGGCGAAGGGCACCAGCGCTGGATGATGAACGAGGTCAACGACCTCATCTGGCCGTCCCCGGACGGCATCGGGATCATGGATGCAGAGTCCTTCGACGTCACGAACCAGATCGCGACCGACTACGACATCATCAAGTCGGCGGCGACCGAGGACGCGTACAGGACGGATATCGCCGAGGCTGCGGTGCAGGAGCTCGAAGACGACGGCGAGGACGTCAACGGTGATGACTGGGAGAAGCCGGAGGTGGAGGTGACCCCGGGCGGCGAGTAGGGAGTTCCGAAGCCGAAAGGGCCGGGCTGCGCGGGCAGCCCGGCCCTGTTCGAGGAAGGGAGTGAAGAGTCGTGTCGGTTCTGATCAAGGGCGGGCGGATCATCACCGCAGCCGACGACTACGTCGGCGACGTGTATATCGAGGGCGAGCGGATCACGCTTATCGGCGAGTCCCTCGACGTCGACGCGGATCGCGTGATCGACGCGGCCGGACGATACGTGCTCCCGGGCTGCGTCGACCCGCACACGCACCTCGACATGCCCTTCGGCGGAACGACGACGATCGACGACTACACCTCCGGCCAGACTTCGGCTGCCTTCGGCGGAACGACCTGCCATGTGGATTTCTGCATCCAGCCCCCTGGCTCGTCGTTCGCAGAGGCGCTCGACATCTGGCACGAGAAGCGGGAGGGCAAGCAGATCATCGACTGCGGCTTCCACATGGCCGTCACGGATCTGCGAGAGGGCGGCTCGCTCGAAGAGCTCGCGCGGCTGCCCGAGCAGGGAGTGACCTCGTACAAGCTCTTCATGGCCTACAAGGGCGCGCTCATGGTCGACGACGAGACGCTCTTCAAGACGATGGAGGTCGCGGCGGAGACCGGCGCGCTCGTGATGGTGCACGCGGAGAACGGCGACGCGATCGACGTCCTCGTCAAGCAGGCGCTTGCCTCGGGTAACACGGCACCGCACTTCCACGCACTGACCAGGCCGCCCGAGCTCGAGGGCGAGGCGACGAACCGCGCGATCCAGCTCGCGCGGGTTGCCGGCGCTCCGCTCTACGTCGTCCACGTCTCCTGCCGTGAGGCGGTGGAGCCCATCGCGCGCGCACGGGAGCAGGGTTGGGACGTCTGGGGCGAGACGTGCACGCAGTACTTCTTCATCGACTACACGCACCTCGAGCGGCCGAACTTCGAGGGCGCGAAATACGTCTACACCCCACCGCCCCGGTCGCAGGAGAACCAGGAGATCCTCTGGCACGCGGTGCGCTCCGACATCCTCTCGGTCGTCTCGACCGACCACTGCGCGTTTCTCTGGGACGGTCAGAAGTCGCTCGGCAAGGACGACTTCTCGAAGATTCCGAACGGCGGTCCCGGGCTCGAGAACCGGCTGCACATGATCCACGAGTTCGGCGTTCGTACGGGTCGTTTCTCCCTCAACCGCATGGTCGAGCTGCTCGCCACGAATCCGGCGAAGCTCTTCGGTCTCTATCCGAGGAAGGGCACGATCGCGCCCGGCTCCGACGCGGACGTCGTCGTCTTCGATCCCGAGAAGCGGCATCTGATCTCGGCGTCGACGCATCATTCGAAGGTGGACTACAACCTGTACGAGGGCACGGAGGTCACCGGGTCACCGGAGGTCGTCTTGCTTCGCGGCGCCGTGCTCGTCGAGAACGGCGAGCTCGTCGCCGAGCCCGGCGTCGGACAGTTCGTCGAGCGTGCTGCATTCGGGCAGGAGCTCATGCCCGCCGCAGCTCGCTGATCCAATGGGAGACTGAAACAACGTATGCTGCGGCTACCAAGCGGCCCGATGGAAAGAGCAGCGCCAAGGCCGCGAAAGCGGCCGTCTTCAGGGATTTTGCGCGAGCGGAATCTGCGCGAGCGGATTCCGATCTAGCGCAGCTAAGAGTGCGCGGAGGTGCGCCCGACACCTTCCCCCTTGTCCGGCGCCCACCGCGCACCCCAACCACGCCGGTAGGCCTCGCGCTTCCGACCCCGGTTACGATGCAGCTCGATGACGACCACTGAGGCGAACCTCGGGGCGCAGATTGTCGAGGACGCGAAGGAGTTCGTCCTCTACTCCTGGTCGGTGCAGGACGCGATCAACCCGATCCCGGTGGCGGGCGCCGAGGGCCGCTACTTCTGGGATTACGACGGCAAGCGCTACCTCGACTTCGCGTCACAGCTCGTCAACGTCAACATCGGTCACCAGCACCCGAAGATCGTCGCCGCGATCAAGGAGCAGGCTGACAAGCTCTGCACGATCGGGCCGCCGATGGCCAACGAGTCGCGATCGCAGCTTGGGCGTCTCCTCGCGGAGGTCACTCCGGGCGATCTGTCGATGTCGTTCTTCACGAACTCGGGGGCGGAGGCGAACGAGAACGCCATCAAGCTCGCGCGGCTTTCCACGGGCCGCAACAAGATCATCGCCCGCTACCGCTCCTACCACGGGGCGACGCACGGAGCGATCTCGCTGACCGGCGATCCGCGGCGCTGGCCGAACGAGCCGGGAATGCCCGGCGTCGTTCGCATGCTCGACCCCTACACGTATCGCTGCCCCGCAGGGCATCCCGATCCGTGCCCGGTCTGTACCGGCGCGCCGCACCTCGAGGAGATCCTCGAGTACGAGGGCGCGCAGACGGTTGCAGCGGTGATCCTCGAGACGGTGACGGGGACGAACGGCGTCATCCCGCCCCCGGACGGCTACCTGCAGGCCGTGCGCGAGGTGTGCGACCGGCACGGGATCCTGCTGATACTCGACGAGGTGATGGCCGGCTTCGGACGAACCGGGCTCTGGTTCGCGTGCGAGAACTGGGACGTCGTCCCGGACATCATCACGGTCGCGAAGGGGATCAACTCCGGCTATGTCCCGCTCGGCGCGATGATCATCCGCAGGCCGCTCGCGGACTGGGTTCGGGGCCGCTTCTTCCCCGGCGGGCTCACCTACGCGGGGCACCCGCTCGCGTGTGCCTCCGCCGTCGCCTCGATCGAGGCTTTCCAGGAGGAGGGCGTGGTCGAGAACGCAGCCGAGGTGGGCGCGTACCTCGGCCAGGGCCTTCGCGGTCTGACGGAGAGCCACGAGTCGATCGGCGACGTGCGCGGCCTCGGCTGTTTCTGGGGAGTCGAGCTCGTGAAGAACCGCGAGACGCGCGAGATGCTCGTTCCGTACAACGCATCGGGGGAGGCGGCGGCGCCCGTGGCCCGGCTGGCGAAGGCGGCGCTCGAGCGCGGCCTGTACCTGATGACGCACTGGAACGTGGTCATGGTCGTGCCGCCGCTCACGGTCACCCGTGACGAGGTGGACGAGGGTCTCGCGATCTTCGACGAGGCTCTCGCGATCGCCGACGAGTACGTCGCCGCGTAGCGCTTGTCCGACGTCGCCGAGCTGACCGCTCGACTGGTCGAGATCGAGTCGATCAACCCGAATGTCGTCGCCGGGGGATCCGGCGAGAGAGCGGTGGCCCGATTCGTGGCCGAGTGGTGCGAGCGAGCAGGTCTCGAGACAGCTCTCGAGGAAGCGGTGCCGGGCCGACCGAACGTGATAGCGGTTGCCCGCGGGACCGGCGGCGGGCGTGCGCTGATGCTGAACGCGCACATGGACACGGTCGGAGTCGCCGGCATGACCGGTCCGTTCGCTCCGCGAGTCGAGGGCGGGCGCCTCTACGGCCGCGGGGCCTACGACATGAAGGGAAGCCTCGCCGCCTGCATGCTCGCCACGGCGGAGGCAAGTCGCAGGCGTCGGGCCGGCGACGTCATGCTGACAGCGGTCGCCGACGAGGAGTTCGCGAGTGTAGGCACCGAGGCGGTCGCGAGGAGTCTCAGCGCCGACGCGGCCATCGTCACCGAGCCGACGGAGCTGCAGGTTGCGGTTGCGCATCGCGGCTTCGTGCACCTCGAGATCGAGACGAAGGGACGAGCCGCTCATGGCTCGCGGCCGCATCTCGGGGTCGACGCGATCGCGAAGATGGGCCGCCTGCTCGTGGCGATCGAGCAGCTGGACGCCTCCCTGCGCGCCGACCCGACCCATCGGTACGTGGGAAGCGGGAGTGTGCACGCATCGCTCATCGAGGGCGGCCAGGAGTACTCGAGCTACCCGGCCCGGTGCGTCTTGCAGGCGGAACGCCGGACGATCCCCGGCGAGACGGTCGCGCTGGTGGAGGGAGAGCTCCAGGAGATCGTCGCGCGCGCCGCCGCGGGCGACCCGGATTTCTCCGCCGAGGTCCGCGTGCTGGCTTCGCGCGAGCCCTTCGAAGCCGCCGAAAATTCGGAGATCGTCACCACAGTTCGCCGATCCGCAGCTTCGGTTCTCGGCTCCGAGCCGGATGTCGTCGGCGTCTCGTTCTGGGCGGACTCGGCGCTCCTCGCCGGCGCCGGAATCCCGACAGTGCTCTTCGGGCCGTCGGGCGAAGGCGCGCACGCCGAGGTGGAGTGGGTCGACGTCGAGTCTCTCGAGCGCTGCGTCGAGATCTACGCCGCGGTCGCCGGCGAGCTCTGCGGCTAGTCCGCGAGGAAGCGGGAGATCGCCTCTGCGGTCTCGTCCAATGCGTCCCAGAGGACGGTGTGCCCGCCCGGGACGAAGACGACCTCGAGCAGGTCGCCGAGCGCGGTCTGGTGCGCATCGAACAGGTGGTCGTAGGGCAGGTACGAGCGGTTCCCGAGAACGAGGAGCGTGGGCACCCGCACGCGCTCGAAGGGCGGCGGCTGCGACGCCATCTCGCCGTAGGCTGCCACGACCGCGGACTGGGAATACCGGTAGCGATAGAGTCCGTCCTCGCCGGCGACGAGGTGGCCTCGCAGCTCCTCTTCGACGAGCTCGCGAGGAGCTTCCTGGAGCTGGCTCTCGTCGTAGCGCCGGTCGATACCTTCCTCGAAGGAGACGTACGCGCGGTCCTTGCGTGCGTTCTCGGCCGCGAAGAGCGCGACCCCGGCCGGAACGAGGATCGCCGGGTCGAGGAGCACGAGTCGCGGCACGAGCTTGGGCGCGCGAGCCGCGAGCTCGAAGGCGAGTCTGCCGCCGAAGGAGTGGCCGATGAGCACGGCCGGCTCCGAGCCGACGGTCTCCACGATCGCCTCGAGCTGGGCCTCGATGTCCCACGGCGGCTCGTACCGCGACGATCCGTGACCGAGCAGATCCGGGGCAGCGAGGTGGAAGCCGGGCAGTGCCTCCGCCAGCTTCGCGAAGTGGCGGCCGTGGCTCGTCACGCCGTGGAGGCAGACCACGCGCGGCGCGGTGCGCTTTCCCCAGGTCTCGAGCGCGAGCGGCCGAAGCCAGCTCTCGAAGGCGAGCTTCACCCCGCCGGCTGAAGCGTCTCGAGCGACTCGGGGACCATTTCCGTCCGCCGCTCGTCCTTGATGTTGACGAGCGACCAGATGACGGCTCCGTCCTTGTCGATCAGAAAGGTGCCGCGGTGGGGGGCACCGTTCGTCTCGTTGAAGACGCCGTAGGCCTTGGCCGCGGCCCCGTGCGGCCAGAAGTCGGAGGCGAACGAGTACTCCGCCTCGAGCTCCTTCTTCCAGGCCTGCCGAGCGGCGGACGGGTCGCACGACACGAACACGATCTCGGTCTGCGCATTTCGGAATGCCTCCAGGTTCTCCTGGAGGTCGCGCGCCTCGTCCTCGCAGACCGGTGTGAACGCGAACGGGTGGAAGACGAGAAGGACGTTCGAGCGGCCGCTGAAGTCCGCGAGGCGGACACGCTCGTTCTTGTCTACCTCGAGATCGAACTCGGGCGCCCTGTCACCTGTCCGCACTGTCATCGCCAGATTCCTCGCCAGCTTCCTCGCCGTTGCCGGAGGGCCGATAGTAACGACGCCCGCGCAGCGGCTCCGGCAGGTACTCCAGCTCGAAGCTGGCCGGATCGTCGTGGG
The DNA here is from genome assembly GCA_013697465.1 of Actinomycetota bacterium. Taxonomy (GTDB): domain Bacteria; phylum Actinomycetota; class Thermoleophilia; order Gaiellales; family Gaiellaceae; genus GMQP-bins7. Next base: position 25,840 of record JACCWU010000173.1, read on the forward strand.
GGTAGACGTAACCCTCGCCGTGCCCGCGGGCCTTCGCCGCCTGGGAGTGGCCCGTGGACCGGAGCATCGCCGGCGGTCTGGCGTTTCCGTGCTCGCGGACGTCCTTGCGTGCCTCCCAGATCGCGAGCGCCGATGCGTTCGACTTCGGCGCTCGAGCGAGGTAGATCGCGGCCTGCGAGAGATTGAGCTGGGCCTCGGGAAGCCCGACCAGCTCGAGCGCGTGCGCGGCCGCGACGGCCACGGTCAGCGCTCGCGGGTCGGCGTTCCCGACGTCCTCCGAGGCGAGGATGACCATGCGGCGCGCGATGAAACGGGGATCCTCGCCCGCCTCGAGCATCGCGGCGAGGTAGTAGACCGCCGCGTCCGCATCGCCGCCGCGCATCGACTTGATGAACGCGGACGCGAAGTCGTAGTGCTGGTCGCCCTTGCGGTCGTAGAGGAAGGGGCGCTTGCGCGATGCGTCGAGGACGTGCTCCTCGGTGATGGGCGCGCTCTCGGCGCTCGCTGTCGCATGCGCGAGCTCGAGGATCTGCAGCGCCGCCCGCGCGTCGCCGCCCGCCCGCTTTGCCACGAGCGCACGAACGTCCTCGCTCGCTTCGGCTTCGAGCGCGCCCGCGCCTCGGCGGACGATCTCGCCCAGCTCCTCCTCCGAAAGTGCGGTCAGCTCGATCACCGTGCAGCGGGAGAGGAGCGCGGAGTTGACTTCGAAGTAGGGGTTCTCGGTCGTGGCGCCGATCAGCGTCACGAGGCCGTCTTCCACCGCATGCAGCACCGAGTCCTGCTGACCTTTGTTGAAGCGGTGGATCTCGTCGATGAAGAGGATCGTCCGCAGGTCGTTGCCGCCGAGCCGGTCCCGGGCGCGAGCGATGACTGCGCGGACGTCGTCGACGCGAGCCGACACGGCCGAGAGCTCCTCGAAGACGGCGCCCGTGCGCTCGGCGACGATTCGCGCGATCGTCGTCTTCCCGGTTCCGGGCGGCCCGAACAGGATCATCGACGGCGGACGGTCCTGCTCGATCGCGAGCCGGAGCGCGGAGCGCTCGCCCAGAACGTGCTGTTGCCCGATGAGCTCGTCGAGAGCCCGAGGGCGAAGGCGGGTGGCAAGCGGGGCCGTCTCGGCCTGCCGCTCCTTCGCCGCCTCCGAAAAGAGGTCTCCCACTCGGCGAAGTATGCTCAGGCCGTGGCCGCCCACGAGGCTCCGGAGACCGAGGACTTCTCGCAGCCGATCCTCGAGGGAGGCGCGGCGTCCGACTACGAGCGGTACCTGAATACCGACGGGCTGCTCGCTCTCCAGAAGACGGCCGACGAGTGGGTGCATCGAGACGAGCTCCTCTTCCAGGTCACCCATCAGGCGTCCGAGCTCTGGTTGAAGCTCTCCTCGTCGGATGCCGCAGAGGCCGTGCGGCTGATCGAGGAAGGCGACCTGTCGGGCGCCCATCGGCTGCTCAGGCGCTCCGCGCTCTGTATTCGCTTCGTGATCGCTCAGCTCGAGATGCTCGAACACATGTCTCCATGGGAGTACCAGGAGATCCGCAAGGTGCTCGGACACGGATCCGGCTTCGACTCACCCGGCTGGAACGGGCTTCGGCATGCCTTCCCGAGGTTGGGCCAGGCATTCCACGCGGCGAGGCGCGCCGCCGGGCTCTCGCTCGCGGAGCTCTACGTCCAGGGCCGCGAGCACGAGCACCTGTACCAGCTCGCAGAGGCGCTCATCGAGCTCGACGAGCAGGCGCAGCACTGGCGCCTGCGGCATTACCAGGTCGTCGCGCGGGTGATCGGCGACAAGGTCGTCGGCACGCAGGGCACTCCGGTCGAGCTGCTCGGGCGGCTCGTCGCAAAAACCTCGTTCCCCGAGCTCTGGGAAGTGCGCAACGAGCTGACCGCGCTCTCGAAGGAGTCGTCGTAGTGGCAGTCGAAACCGCCGGCGGTCTCCGCGAGGAGGTGACGGAGCTCCTCCAAGAGCTCATCCGCATCGACACGGTGAATCCGCCCGGGAACGAGACGCGCGCAGGCGCGGCTCTGGTCGACTACCTCGCCCGAAGCGGCATCCAGGGCGGGCTCGTCGCGCGAGTCCCCGAGCGTGCGAACGTCGTCGCGCGGATTCCGGGTGGCGACGGGCCGTCGCTTGCCTTTCTTTCGCACACCGACACCGTCCTGGCCGATCCCAGCGAGTGGGATCGCGACCCCTGGTCGGGAGATCTCGTCGACGGTGAGGTGTGGGGCCGCGGCGCTCTCGACATGAAGGGGCAGGTGGCCGCGTCCGCAGTCGCCTTCGCATCGCTCCAGCGCGAGGGCTTCTTCCCGTCGGGCGACCTCGTCTTCATGTCGGTTGCGGACGAGGAGGTGGGAGCCGGATTCGGCTTGAGCTGGCTCGCGGAAGCTCATCCGGACGCGGTCCGCTGCGACTACGCCGTGAACGAGGGGGGCGGAGACCGCCTCCTGCTCGGTGGCACTCCCGTGTATCTCTGCGCGACAGCGGAGAAGATGTCGGCCCCGTTCGTTCTTCGGGTGCACGGGCGCAGCGGCCATGCGTCGATGCCGGGCATCGCTGACAACGCTCTCGTCAAGGCGGCGCGCTACGTGCAGGCGCTCGGAGCCTACGAACCGCCTCGAGAGCTCATCCCGGAGGCGCGGGGCTTTCTCGAAGCCGTTCTCGGGGAGGTTCCTCCGCTCGAGGACGCGGTGACGCGTGCGAACGAGCTCCACCCGCTGCTGGGCGCGCTCGTGCAGCCGCTCCTCGCGCTCACGCTGTCACCGACGATGATCGACGCGTCTCACCAGCGGAACGTGATTCCGGCGCTCTGCGAGGTGACCGTCGACTGCCGCCTTCTCCCCGAGCAGACGCCCGCGGACGCCGAGCCGCTGATTCGAGCGGTGCTCGGCGACGGACCCTACGAGCTCGAGTGGAAGGAGGCGGTCGGGGGCACACGCTCGGAGCTCGGCACACCCCTGTGGGATGCGCTCGACTCGTTCGTCCAAGAGCTCGAGCCGGGCGCCAAGCTTGCCCCGATCGCCTGCCCGGGATTCACGGACAGCCACTTCCTGCGCGAGGCGTTCGGAACCGTGGCTTACGGCTTCTTCCCGGTGAAGGCGATGGACGCGGAGCTCGCGACGAAGCTCGTCCACTCTGCGAACGAGCGCATTCCGGTGGACGACCTCGAGGCCGGCGTCCACATGCTGCGCCACGCCGCTCGGTCGCTGCTCTAGTGCGCAAGACCGGAATCCGCGTGCGCGGATCCCGGTCGCGAAGATCCCTGAAGACGGTCGCTCCGCGACCTCGGCGCTGCGTTTTCCAAGCGGTCGCTCGGCGCCCGCTCCTCGCTCAGCTGCGCCCGCCGGGTATCCGCTCGACGGTGTCTCCTCTGCCGACGAGGACGTCGGAGACCAGCTGTGGGGGAAAGAGCCCGTGGTCGACCACGCCCGCCGTCGAGGCAAGAGTGCTCGCCAGCGCACCGGGGTCGGCGACCGGGCCGAGCCAGTCGGCGAGGACGCCGCCGTCGGGCGTCGGCGGTGACTCGTGCCGGCGGGCGTGGCCGAGCCGGTCGAGCGTGGACGAGCTTCCGAACGCGAGCAGCTCGAGCGGGATGGGAGGTGCGACTCGCTCGACGAGCTTGTCCGCCGAGACGATCACGACGAAGCGCTCGGCAGCAGCCGCGACCACCTTCTCGCGTGTGAGGGCGCCCCCTCCTCCCTTCACGACCCAGCCGTTCGCGGCGACCTGATCGGCGCCGTCGACGGCGAGGTCGAGCCTGGCGAGCGCGTGGTCTCCTTCGAACGGGAGGATGTCGAGGCCGAGCGCCCGCGCAGCGCTCTCGGTAGCCGGCGACGTCGCCACGCAGCGCAGCTCGAGCCTCCGGGCGGCGAGGGCGACGACGAAGTGCGCGACGGTCGATCCGGTGCCGAGACCGACTGACATCCCGTTCTCGACGAGCTCGGCCGCGGCCGCGGCGGCGACTCGCTTCTCGTGCTCGGCGGCAGACCCCACGTCGGCGGGCAACTCTACAGCGCTCCCCACGCTTCGATTAGCGTGGACGGCGATGGGCTGGAGCGACTGGGCACGCGACGTGGAGGTCGAGCCTTCGATCTACGCAGCCGACTTTTCGCGTCTCGGGGATCAGCTCGGCGGGCTCGCGGCCGCCGGGGCGCGAGTCTTCCACTTCGATGTCGGCGACGGGCACTTCATCCCGGAGATCACGATCGGGCCGATCGTCCTCGCGTCGATTGCCCCGCTCGTCCGCGGCTGGAGTGGGGTCCTCGACTGCCATCTCATGGTCAGCGAGCCGGAGAAGCACTTCCAGGCCATAGCCGAGGCAGGAGGGAAGAGCGTCACGTTTCACGTGGAGGTCTCGGACGACCCTGCTCGGACGATCGCGCGTGCCCGATCGCTCGGTCTCGGGGTAGGAGTCGCCTTCAATCCGGAGACCGAGGTGGAGCACGCCGCCGCGGCGGCCGAGGGAGCCGACCTCGTTCTCTGCATGTCTATTCATCCCGGCTACTCCGGCCAGAAGCTCATGCCCGAGGCCCCCGGCCGCATCGAGCAGCTCCGCAGCCTGCTCCCGGCGGACGTGCGGGTGCAGGTCGACGGCGGGATCAACGCCGAGACGATTCGTGCGGCTCGCGTCGCCGGCGCGGACCTGCTCGTCGCGGGCAGCGCGATCTTCTGGCGGGACGATCCGGCGGCAGCTCATGCCGACCTCACCGACCGGCTCGAGCACTCGCGTGGCTGAACCGCTGCGTGAGACCGCTGCCTGGCGGCGCCTCGAATGGCACCACGCGGAGGTGTGCGACCTGCATCTCAGGGGCCTCTTCGACGGTGACCCCAGCCGGGGCGAGCGACTCTCGGCCGAGGCGGCCGGCCTCCATCTCGACTACTCGAAGCACCGCGTGACCGACGACACGCTTCAGCTGCTGCGGAACCTCGCGACGCAGCGGAGGCTCCAGGACCAGATTCAGGCCATGTTCCGAGGCGAGCGCGTGAACGTATCGGAGGGCCGCGCCGCGCTCCACGTCGCGCTCCGGATGCCACGCTCGCGGTCGGTGGTGGTCGACGGAGCCGACGTCGTGAAAGAGGTGCACGCCGAGCTCGATCGGTTCATCGGCTTCGCAGACCAGGTGCGCTCCGGCGAGCGGACGGGCGCGACCGGCCGCCCGATCAGGGCCGTGGTCAACATCGGGATCGGCGGGAGCGACCTCGGCCCGGCGATGACCTGCGAGGCGCTCGCGCCCTACGCGACGAGTGAGATCATCGTCCGTTTCGTCTCGAACGTCGATCCCGCGGATCTCACGGAGGCGACGCGCGATCTCGAGCCGAGCGAGACCCTCTTCGTCGTCGTCTCGAAGACGATGACGACCGTCGAGACGACTGAGAATGCGAAAGCCGCGCGAGCGTGGATCGCATCCGCTCTCGGCGAGGAGGCTTCGGGGCGGCACTTCACCGGCGTCGCCGCGGATGTCGCGGCGGGCGCGAGGCTCGACATCTCGCCGGAGAGCATGTTTCGCATCTGGGACTGGGTCGGCGGGCGGACGTCGCTCTGCTCGGCAGTCGGCCTCTCCGTCGCGATCGCCGTGGGCGGCGAGCGCTTTCGCGAGCTGCTCGCCGGGTTCAGGGCGATGGACGAGCACTTCGCCTCAGCGCCGCTCGGCGCGAACCTGCCGGCGATCTCCGGGCTGCTCTCGCTCTGGTACCGGAACTTCTTCGGGACGCAGACCACGGCGGTCTTCCCCTACAGCCACGCGCTCCGGCTCCTTCCCGCGTACCTGCAACAGCTCTGGATGGAGTCGAACGGAAAGCGGGTGACCGCGACGGGCGAGCCGGTCGGCCTCGACACGGGCTCGGTCCTCTGGGGAGGCGCGGGCACGAACGCCCAGCACGCGGTCTTCCAGCTTCTCCACCAGGGGACGGTCCTGTGCCCGGCTGATCTCATCGGCTTCGCGCAGCCCGCCGGTGACGCTGCCGCGCGCCACGACCTCCTGGCGGCGAATCTCCTCGCACAGGCCGAGGCGCTCGCCTTCGGCCGGACGGAAGACGAGCTTCGCGAAGCCGGCGTGGCGGAGGAGACGATCCCGCACCGCGTCATGCCCGGGAACAGGCCCACGTCGCTCGTCCTCGCCGAGAGGCTCACCCCCGCGACCCTCGGCGCTCTGATCGCGCTCTACGAGCACAGCGTCTTCACCCAGGCGGCGATCTGGGGAATCGACCCTTTCGACCAATGGGGGGTCGAGCTCGGCAAGGAGCTCGCTGCCAGGATCGCTCCCGAGCTCGCGCCGGGCTGGAAGCACGAGCTCCACCACGACTCCTCCACGAACGCCTCGATCGGCCGGTATCGGCGGCTCCGGGATGGGAAGTAGCTCCGAGAAGCTCGAGCTGCACGAGCCGGAGGAGGCGTTCCGGAGGATCGAGGAGTGGCTGCGTGCGCGGGGGTTCTTCGAACCGGGTGGGGAACGACTCGCCGCCGATCTCTACCTCGGCTACGGGCTCTCGCACGTCCTTCGCCGGGAGCGCACGCCCGCTCCTCCCGAGCCGTGCCGCCTCCCTCTCGCAGCCTGCGAGATTCGCCGGGAGACAACGCTCGTGGCTCAGAGCCACAACGAGCTCGAGCTGGGTGCGTGGGAGCCCACTTGGGCCGCTGCCGAGTACGCTGCAGCAGTCGAGCGGGTGCGAGAGGCGATTGCGCGGGGAGACGTCTACCAGGTCAATCTCGTCCAGCACCTGTCCGCGCCGATCGACGGCCACCCTCGGGCTCTCGCCGGCTCGGTCGCTGCACGGCTGGGCCATTTGGGCCCTCTCCATCGCGAGCCGTTCGTCGGCGAAAGCTGGGCGGTGGTGTCGGCCTCGCCCGAGCTCTTCCTGGAGCGCAGCGGACGACGCGTCCGGACGATGCCGATCAAGGGCACTCGCCCGCGCGGCGGAGGTGCCGAGCTGCGCGAGTCCGCGAAGGACGTAGCCGAGCACGTCATGATCGTCGACCTCGAGCGCAACGACCTCTCTCGCGTGTGCGAAGCCGGGACGATTCGCTGGCCGGAGCTGATGGCGACGCGCGAGCTCGCCGGAGTCGAGCACATGGTGTCGACGGTCGAGGGGACGCTCCGCCGTGGAGTCGAGCTCGCCGAGCTGCTCGAAGCGACGTTTCCCGGCGGCTCGGTCACCGGTGCGCCCAAGATCGCCGCGCTCGATCTCATCGCAGGGCTCGAGCCGGTCGGGCGTGGAGCCTCGATGGGAGCACTGGGCCGCGTGTACGGCAACGGCGACCTCGAGCTTGCGCTGACGATCCGGACGTTCGCCGTCGCCGGTGGCCGCATCCACCTGTGGGTGGGGGGCGGCGTCGTGTGGGACTCCGAGCCGCTCGCGGAGGTCGAGGAGTCGTGGACGAAGGCGCGGCCTCTCCTCGACGCACTCGGCATGCCCCAGCCAGTGAGCGTGCCGTGACGGCTCTCGCGCTTGCCGTGACGGGCCGCGGCCTCTGCGATCCGAGCGAGCCCGTCGTGCGCGCGGACGACGAGGCGGTTCTCCGTGGGCGGGCGGCGTTCGAGACGATCCGCGTGTACTCGGGACGGCCCTTCCGCCTGAGCGCACACCTGGACCGGCTCGAAGCCTCGGCGGCGGGCATCGCGCTCCCCCGATTCGATCGAGCGGAGCTCACGGAGCTGGTCTCGCTCGTCCTTCCGCAGAGCGGCGCGGACGACGCGGTGCTGCGGCTCGTCTGGACTGCAGGCCCCGCGGAAGGCCCTCCGGCGGGACTCGCGCTCCTCAGCGGGGTGCCCGTGTGGATCGACGCCGCGCGCGAGCGTGGAGCGCGCGCCGTCTCCCTGCTGGGCGTTCGAGCGGCCGCGCCGTGGCTCCTGCCCGGTGTCAAGTCGACGAGCTATGCGGTGAACATGGCCGCCGAGGCGGAGGCAAAGCGGCGCGGCGCGGACGAGGCGGTCTTCGTCGACGCCGACGGCGTCGTGCTCGAGGGCACGGTCACGAATGTCTGGTGGCGCCTGGAGGAAACGCTGTACACGCCCGCGCTCGAGCTCGGAATCCTCGCCGGCGTGACGCGGGCCGCGCTACTCGAGCTCGCACCAGCGCGCGGCTACGTCGTCGAAGAAGGCGCGTACCGTCTCCCGCTGTTGCTCGAGGCGGAGGAGGCCTTCACCTCGTCGTCCGTGCGGGAGATCATGCCCGTCGTCGAGGTCGACGGACGCGCCCTGGAGCGCGGCCCGGCGGCCGACGAGCTCCAGCAAGCGCTGCGCGCGCTCGCCGCCGCAGAGTGACGAATCCGGCGCGGTCGCTACCCTCTGACTCGTGGAGACGACTCGTCTGGGCGGGATGGCGCTGCAAAACGGCGTGCTCGTGCACGGCCCGACCGCGTGGGGCTGTGCGGTTCGCGACGCGAACGGGGAGCTTCACGTCGCCTCGGGCCGCAAGCCCCGCTTCGCCGGAGCGGTCACGACGCCCGTGCTGCGCGGGCCGCTGAGACTCGCGGAGGCGTTCGCGTTGCTCCCCGTTGTTCGCAAGGCGCTTCCACAGGCCCGGTTTCCGTTCGAGCGGCCCATCGTTCTGAGCGCGATCGCCGCGTCCACGGTTCTCGCCCGCACCGTCCGTCGCGGCCGAGGTCTTTCGGCCGGGACGCGGGAGATCGTCGCCGGCGCCGTCGCGCTCGTCCCGGCCGCACTTGCCCTTCGTGGCCAGGAGCTCGCGGCATACCACGGCGCCGAGCACATCTCCATCGGGACGTATGAGTCGGGCGAGCGAGCTCCCAAGGAGCATCCGCGCTGCGGCTCCCAGCTGATCGGGCCGCTGCTCGCGTCGTCGGTCGCCGCAAACCTCGCCGCGGCGAAGGCCCCGGGGCCGGCACGGGGAGTCGCTCGGCTGCTTGGGACCACCGTGGCGATCGGCGCTTCCGTCGAGCTCTTCGGCTGGACGCTGAGGAACCCCGAGAACCGGTTGGCGCGCGCACTCGCCCGGCCTGGATTCGAGCTGCAGAGCCGGTTCTCGACCGCGGAGCCGTCAGACGCACAGGTGGAGGTCGCGAACGCGGCCCGCGACGCCTGCCTCGCCCTCGAGACGTGAGTACCAGGCCGCGTGAGCGGCTCGACCCCGAGATCTTCGAGCTTCCGGTCGAGAAGATGCGCGCCGGGTACTACACGGACGCGTACTTCAACCACGCACGCTCCGCTCTGCTTGCAGCGGGGCGCCAGCCCCGCGTCCTCATGCAGGTCTTCCAGAAGAAGAGCGCGCTGCTCGGAGGCGTGGACGAGGCGATCGCGGTCCTGAAGCTCTGCTCGCACGAGTGGGGCGAGCTGGACGTGCACGCGCTGTACGAGGGGGACCGGATCGAGCCGTGGGAGACGGTGGTGACGATTGAGGGCGACTACACGCTCTTTGCGCACCTCGAGACCGTGCTCCTCGGCGTGCTCGCGCGCCGAACACTCGTGACGACGAATGTCGCGCGGGTGCTCGAGGCGGCACGCGGGAAGCCGATCATCTTCATGCCCGCGCGGCACGATCATCACCGCGTCCAGACGGGGGACGGCTATGCGGCGTACGTCGCGGGACAGATGCTCGGCATGCCCATCGGCGTGACGTCGGACGCTCAAGCCTCGTGGTGGGGAGGCACCGGGATCGGGACCGTCCCGCACGCTCTAATCGCTGCCTGCGGCGGAGATGCCGTGACCGCGGCGACGATCTTCGCCGCCTGGGCTCCGCAGGACATGAACGTCACCGTGCTCGTCGACTTCGAGAACGACTCCGTGCGCACGTCACTCGAGGTGGCTCGAGCACTCGGCTCACGCCTGTGGGGCGTGCGGCTCGACACCTCCGAGAGCCTCGTCGACCGCTCGCTCGCGGATGAGTTGGGCGACTTCGACCTGCGCGGCGTGAACGAGCGGCTCGTGCGGAAGGTTCGGGACGCGCTCGATGCAGAAGGCTTCGGCGACGTCAGGATCGTCGTCTCGGGAGGATTCTCGGTCGAGAAGATCGCCGCTTTCGAAGAGCGCGGTGTTCCAGTCGACGCGTACGGCGTGGGCTCGTCGCTTCTTCGCGGGGAGAACGACTTCACGGGTGATGTCGTGCTCGCGGACGGCGTCTTGGTCGCGAAGGCCGGCCGCCGTCTTCGTCCGAACCCGCGCCTCGAGCTCGTGACCTAGCAATGGCACTCATGAACCTGCGGCCTCGTGCTGTCGCATTCGGCGGAGCGGCCGTGCTCGTCGTGTCGGTCGGGATCCCGCTTTCCGACCGCGAGGCTGGAGCCGGCAACCGTGGGTCGGCTCCAGCACAGCGCGCGGCCGCCGCCGCTGAATCGCTGTCGCGTCAGGCGGGCCGACTCGTAGTGCTGCGATTTGCGGGCACTTCCGCGCCTGCGTACGTGCGCGAGGCGCTGCGCGAGGGCAGAGTCGCCGGCGTGATCCTGTTTCGCGACAACCTGAAGAGTCCCGCGCAAGCCAAGGTGCTCACCGCCCAGCTCCGCCAAGGGTCGTGGAGCTCGCCGTTGATCTGTGTCGACCAGGAGGGTGGCGAGGTCCGCATCGTGCCCTGGGCGGGACCAGCACGGTCAGCTGCGCAGCAGGCGGCAGGGGGCACCGAGCGCGCCGACGCCACCGCTGCCGCACGCGGCCTGCGGGCAGCAGGGATCAACGTCTCCCTGGCGCCTGTGGCTGACGTACCGAGCGTCCCGGGGGCGGCGCTGGCGTCGCGCGCGTTCTCGACCGACTTCGCGCGCGTCGCGGAGTCCGTCGCCAAATCGGTTCGTGGCTGGCGCAAGGGCAGCGTGGCGCCGGCCGTCAAGCACTTCCCGGGACTCGGGGGGGCGACTGTCAACACGGACGACGGCTCCGTGACGATCGCCCGTAGCGCCGCGCAACTGCGTCGAAGAGACCTGCTGCCGTTCCGCACGGCGATCGCCGCCGGCACGCCGCTCGTGATGGTGGGTCACGCTCTCTATCCCGCGCTCGATCGACGCCGCATCGCGTCGCAGTCGAAGGCCGTGGTCGAGGCGCTGCTGCGCGGCGAGCTCGGTTATCGCGGGGTCGTGATCACCGACTCGACGGAGGCTGCTGCCGTGCAAGCGGTCACCGGTCTCGCGCAGGCGGCGGTGCGCAACGTGCGCGCTGGGGTAGACATCGTCCTCACCACGGGCAGGGGCTCGTACAGCAAGATCTACCGGGCGCTACTCACAGAGGCGCGGCGCGATCCGGTCTTTCGTGCGCGCGTGCGCGAGTCCGCTGCAAGAGTCGCGGCGCTTCAGCAGGCGCTCGCCCGCGTGCGCTGAGACGGCTTGCTACGCGAGCGGCCCCGGCCACCTAGCCAGCGGCTCGGTCGAGCGGACGACATGCACGCCTGCGTGGGCGAAGCGGGCGAACGCGGCGTCGGCGTCGTCCGTGTAGTCGACCGCACCCGGAACGACGACCGGCGATGAGCAGTCCTCGAGCAGATAGAGCCTTGGCGCGATCTCCGGCGCGCCGTCGAGAAGATCATCGACCGTCCAGGCGACGCAGTGACTCTTTGCCTGACCCGCGACGATCACCGCGTCGAACTCGAGCAAGAGCTCGACGAGCTCGGAGTTGCGCTCTTCGAGCAGCTCTCCTCGAGCACCGCGAGACACTTCGGGGCCGAGCGCGGAGTAGTGCTCGGTGAGTGGGTTCCGGCCCTTCAGCTCGAAGCGCGTCTGCGAGTGACGCGCGATAGCGTGGAAGAACACGGCTTCCTCGACGGCGCTCACGAGCGCGTGCCCGATACCGCCGAGGAGCGCGTGGAACGGCCAGATGGTGAGGTCGTACTTGCCTCCGGCGGCGAGCGTCTCGACATACGAGCGGAGGTGCTCTGCGACGGCTTTCGCACCGATGCCAAGAGCCTCGGCCGCGTAGGAATCGACCTGCCAGCAGCCGGACGAGACGTCCTCGGGAGTGACGAGCGTGTACGGATCGGGATGACGCCCGCCCTCGTCAACGAGGAACGGTGCGTGGAAGATCTGGAACGCCTGGTGCGTGTCCATCGTCACCACGGTCTGGGTGATCGCTCCGAGGTTCCGATAGACGAGCTCGCACAGCCGCCGGTTGTCGTCGAGGGCTCCCGTTCCCGATCTCCCGGCCACGAACAGCTCGAACCCCGGGGTGCAGAAGGTGTTCTGGACGTCGACGAGGAGCAGGCAGACGCGCGTGCCGTCGCGCGCCGCCGGCTCGAGGGCGTGCTCACCCGCCCACGCGGTCGCCTCGCGAAAGCGTGAATCGTAGTCGACGCGCCAGACCTCTCCGACCCGCTCGAGATCGGCATGCGGCGGGAGCGGGAGCTCGCCGTCCATGCGCCTCAGGCTAGACGACCTGCTCGGCTACAGAGAGCTCCGCCGGGTGCCGATACGGGGTTTGGTGGACTTCGAGACGACGCTGATCACGTGGCTCCCGATCATCTTCTTCGGGGTCGTCATCGTCCTTCTCGTCTACACGATGCGCTTCATGCCTCGGGCGAAGCCGGCGCCCGTCGTCAAGGGCTCCCAGGTCGAGGTGTCGTGGGACGACGTGGCCGGTCTCGACGAGGCGAAGGAGGAGCTGCAGGAGGTCGTCGACTTCCTCCGGAACCGGAAGCGCTTCGAGCGGCTCGGTGCCCGCGTGCCGCGGGGAATCCTGCTCCACGGATCGCCGGGAACAGGGAAGACGCTGCTCGCGAAGGCCGTCGCCAGCGCTTCGGGAGCCAACTTCTACTCGGCGAGCGCATCGTCGTTCGTGGAGATGTTCGCCGGCCTCGGTGCGGCACGCATTCGGAAGCTCTTCGAGGAGGCGCGCAAGAACGCGCCCGCGATCATCTTCATCGACGAGCTCGACGCCGTCGGCGCGTCGCGTACGGGCGGCGGCTTCCATCGGGAGCACGACCAGACCCTGAACCAGCTTCTCGTCGAGCTCGACGGCTTCAACGCGCGGGACGAGGTCATCGTCATGGCCGCGTCGAACAGGATCCAGGATCTCGATGCGGCTCTCTTGCGTCCCGGCCGCTTCGACCGCCAGGTGAACGTTGCGCCGCCCGACGTCGCCGGACGCGAGGCGATCCTCGGCGTTCACACCCGCGACAAGCCGCTCGCGGCCGACGTCGACCTAGACAAGGTCGCTCGCCAGACCGCGGGCTTGACGGGGGCCGACCTCGCGAACCTCTGCAACGAGGCGGCGATCTTTGCCGCGCGCTCGGGCGTCCAGTACGTCCGTTTCACGGACTTCGAGGCCGCGATGGAGCGGATCGTCGCTGGGCTCCAGCAGCGCCGGGTCGTGTCCGACAAGGAGAAGCGCATCCTCGCCTACCACGCGGCCGGCCACGCGGTCATGTCCCACCTCGTCGGCGATCTCTTTCCCGCGCAGAAGGCGACGATCGTCTCGCGCGGCCAGGCGCTCGGCTACACGTTCAACACTCCGGCCGAGGATCGCTACCTGCATACGCGCGAGGAGTTCGTCGATCTCATCATGGTCTTCCTCGCGGGGCGTGCTGCCGAGCAGATCGTCTTCGGACGGATCACGAACGGCGCAGCGAACGACCTCGAGCGCGTCACCGACATCGCCCGCTCGATGGTGTTCGAGTTCGGCATGTCCGAGATCGCCCCCTCGCGAACGATGCGCGCGGACAACTACGCGCTCTCGGAGGAGACCAAGCGGCTCCGCGACTCCGAGCAGGCTCGTCTCACCGATCACGCCTACGACGAGGCGCAGCGGCTTCTCTCGAAGCACCGCGTCTCCCTCGATCGTGTCGCGGAGGCGTTGCTCGAGAAGGAGACGCTCGACCGCTCCGAGCTCGAGGCGCTGCTCGCGGACGTTCGCCCCGAGTCCAGGTCGTCCGAGACCATCGGGACAGTTCGCGCGCTGCCCGGCCGCGACTGAGCGTGACGCGCGAGTAGCATCGCGCGGGTGAATCTGCGGGGCATCCATCACGTCGGCGTCGCGGTGAGCGATCTCGACGAGGCGATCGGAACCTACGAGCGGCTGTTCGGTGCTCGCCTCGAACTCCGCGACTTCCTCGCCGAGCAAGGAGTCGAAGCCGCAGCGCTGCATGTCGGCGAGAGCCGGATCGAGCTGCTCGCGGCGACGGGCGGGGACACGCCGATCGGGCGCTTCCTCGCCAAGCGCGGGCCCGGCATGCATCACGTCGCGCTCGAGACCGGCGACGTCGCAGAGGCGCTTCGCGAGCTCCTGGCCTCCGGCGCCCAGCTCGTGGACGAGGCGCCCCGCCGCGGGCTCTTCGGCCTCGAGGTCGCATTCGTCCATCCCGACGCCGTTCACGGCGTCCTCACGGAGGTGGTGTCCGGTGGCTGACCAGACGTTGATACGAATCGAGGTTGGGCTCGACGGGGGGCAGATCCTCAGCTGGCTCGTCACTTCCGCGAGCGCCGACGACCTCGAGCGAGCGCTGAACGCGGGCGACGCGGGTGCTGCCGCCCTCGAGGCGGAGGACGGGAAGATCTACCTCGCCCTCCCGCGCGTCCTCTACATGAAGCGCTTCGCCCGCGAAGGCCGAGTCGGCTTCGAGCTGTAGAGGGTTGCGGTGAAATCCCATCGGCCCGACTGCGAAGCAGCCGGCTTCAGGGGTTCTGCGCGAATGGAATCCGCGCTCGCGGATTCCATTCTGCGCGATAACTGAGTGCCTCTGCAGGTCGGGATCGTGGGCCTGACCAACTCCGGGAAGACGACGCTCTTCAACGCGCTCACGCGCGCGGGCGCGAACGTGTCTGCGTACTCGTCCGTCACGGACAAGGCGAACGTCGGCGTGGCCATGATTCCGGACGAGCGGCTGGAGAAGCTCGCCGCGCTCGTCGGTTCACGCAAGGTGACGCCTGCGGCGATTCGCGTCGTGGACGCGCCGGGAGCCGGAGCCGGCAGCGAGCTCCCGGGAGGGCTGCGGGAATCCGATGCCTTGCTCGCGGTCGCGGACGGGTTCTCTCCGGACGCCAATCCCGAGCGCGACTTCGAGGCTATCCGGCTCGAGTTGCTCGTCGCAGATACCGATCACGTCGCGCGGCGTCTCGAGAAGGTGCGAAAGGAGGCGAAGTCCGGTGACCCTGCGAAGCGGCGTGAGGTCGTGCGACTCGAGGATCTCCTCGCACACCTCGAAGCCGGGGCTCCGCTAGCCGACTGGAGCGGCGATCTTCCGCAGGAGCTCGAGCCGCTGACCACGAAGCCGTTGATCGAGCTCGTGAACGGCCCCTCGGGCATCGACTGCAAGCTCGAGATGGAGCTTGCGGAGCTCTCGCACGAAGAAGCGGCCGAGTTCCGCGATGGGCCTTCCGCCCTCGATCGGGTCGTCTACCGCTTGAAGGACGCGCTGGACCTCATCTCGTTCTTCACCGCGGGCGACACGGAGGCGAGAGCCTGGACTCTCGGCAACGGGCAAACCGCGTTCGCCGCAGCCGAGACGATTCACTCCGACATCGCGCGCGGGTTCATCCGCTGCGAGGTGATTCGCTGGGACGATCTCCTGTCCTCGGGATCTCACACCGAGGCGTCGCGCCGTGGCCTCCAGCGCCTCGAGGGCAAGACCTACCTCGTCGAGGACGGAGACGTCCTAAACGTGCGCTTCAACGTGTGACTCCGGCGGGCGCTGCTCGATCCGGCTGGCCGCGAGCGCTCCGAACCACAGCACCGAGAGGAGCACGAAGGCCGCCCCGAGTGCTCGCAGCAGCTCGTCGTCGCCGATCAGTGCGCCCGGAAGGAGCGAGACGTCGCCACCTCCTGCGATTGAAGTGCCTTCGCCGGCCGTCGCGATGAGCCAGGTCGAGATCAGACCTGCGACGACCGTTGCTACCACCGAGCCGAGATAGAGAGACCGCGCGAGGACCGCGGGCGTTCCGACCGCAAGGGTCAGACCCAGAGCGACGAGCGCGAAGAAGCTCCACACGAAAGCGATCCCGGCGATCTTTCCGTACGCCTCGCTGTCGATCTCCTGCCAGGCGGCGAGCACGAACATGTCGGTCGCGAGCCCGGCGACGACGATGCTCCCGAGCGCGACGATCTCCATCCGGCCACGCTTGAGACACGCGATGGCGCACGCGATCGTCGCGCCGGTGAGGAAGACGAGGAACGCGATGCCGATCCCCAAGCCGAAAGCGGAAGCGACGTTGTCGGCGTCGATCACGGCGATCAGGCCGAGCAGCCCAGCGATGCCGAGGGTGGCGAGCGCGATCAGCGCGCCGACCTCGAGCGGGGAGCGATCCTGTATAGGCCGCCGGTCCATACGGGCCGGTTCGCGGCCGGGGATCGCGATCCTTCCGGTCAGCCGGCGGCGACGAGCACTGCGCCCACAAGCGCCACAGCGCCACCGACGCGCTTGCCCGCGCTCAACCGCTCCGCGAGCACGATCCGGGCCAGCAGGATGGTCACGATGGGATACAGGGAACTGAGGACGGCGACGATCCCGGGCGTCCCCCTGGTCGTTGCGAATGCGACGCCGACGTTGGCGCCGGTGTCGAAGGCTCCGACCGCGACGAGCGCCGGCAAGTGCCTGCGCGACGCGCGGAGCGACGTAGAGGTGAGCAGAGCGAAGACCAGGGCGAGCGTCACCGCCGACGAGCGCGCGGCGACGACGGCCCAGGGGGCGCTCTCGTCGGACCCGGCGTCGATCCCGACGATGAAGCTCCCGAAGCCCAGTGCTGCAACGACCGCCAGGCCTGCGCCCGCGGCGATCCGCCGCCCCCCGCCCTCGGACGGCTCGCGCGAGAGCGTCATGATTCCCGCAAGGACGAGCGCGATGCCGAGCCACTGCAACGCTGCCGGCGTAACGCCACGCGCGGCGTCGACGGCCAACGGCACCACGGGCGCGGCCGCGCTGATCGGCGCGACGATGCCCATGGCCCCGACGGCAAGACCGCGATAGAGGGCGCCGAGCCCGATCAGGCTCGCGACGCCCGCGGCCGCTGCAGGGAGAAGCTCGGAGACGCCTGGAAACGGGTCGTTCGCCAGCCACACCCAGAGGACGACACCCGCCAGGCCGACCGCCTGCGAGATCGCGAGCACTGCGAGCACGGCGAGGCGCCGTGCTGCGAGACCGCCGAGGAAGTCGCCGATGCCCCAGAGAAGCGCGCCGGAGAGCGCCAGCAACGCGGCCATCGAGTGTTGCTAGTCGTCGCCGACGGGCCGGGTCGCCGCCTGTGCGTCGAGCTGGTTTGCGTGGTACAGGACGGCGGCCTCGGCGGTGCGAGCGGCCTGGCGGTCGTGATGGCACGCGATCGCATGGAGAAGCTCGGACAGGGCGGTCGGGTCGAGATCGGCCGCGCGCTCCTCGATCATCCGCAGCCCGAGGTGGACATGTCCGAGCAGGCGTCCTTCCTCGGTCTGGACGAAAGCAGGCCCGGAACGGAGCTCGCGAACACGGCCCACGTCGTGGAGCAGCGCGCACGCGAGCAGGAGGTCGGCGCGAAGCCTGGGATGCAGCTGGGCCGTCTCACGGCAAAGCGTCGCGACCCCGACCGAATGCTCGAGCAACCCTCCGGCGTAGCCGTGGTGACCGTCGACTCCAGCCGCCGGAAGCGTGCGAAAGCGCGTGCGGATCTCCGGATCCCGTACGAAGGATTCCACGAGCTCGGCGAGACCTGGATGAGCAATCTCGGCGGCGAGGAACTCGAAGAAGCCGTCCAGCTCGTCGGCATCTCGCCGCAGGACGGGCGTCAGCGCGGCGGGGTCGGCCTCCTCGGCCGCCTCGAGTGCGCGTATCTGGAGCTGCAGCTTGCCGCCGAAGCGCTCCACGCGGCCCAGCACTCGCACCGCGTCCCCCTGGTCGAAGCGCGTGTCGAGAAGCTCGACGTCGCTCCAGACCCGAGCCTCGATCCGGCCGGTCGAGTCGGCGAGCTCGAGTGCAAGGTACGAAGCCCCAGCTCGAGTTCGGCGACGTTCCTTCTTCGTGACCGCGAACACCGCGTCGACGGTCCGGTCCTCGGCGAGCTCGGCAATCGGGGACACGGCTTGAGTGTACGAACACAGCACGTTGGTACGCTCGCCGCGATGGCCGATGTGCAGCCGTTCCGCGCCGTCCGCTACTCCGGCGCGGCGGGCGCGCTGGCGGATCTCGTGGCGCCGCCGTACGACGCGGTGTCCGACGAGGAGCGCGAGCGCCTGTACACGAGGAGCCCGTTCAACGTCGTCCACGTCACGCTCCCCGACTCGCCCGACGAGGCCGCGCGCCTGTACCGAAGCTGGCTCTCGGACGGCGTTCTCGAACGGGACGAGGACACCGCGGCCTGGTTTCTCCTCGAGAAGTACGTAGGCCCGGACGGTGTCGCGCGCGAGCGACGGGGACTGGTCGCCTCCGTCGCTGCCGAGCCGTATTCGACGGGGGCCGTCCTGCCCCACGAGCGGACGCATCCACGAATCAGGGAAGAGCGGCTCCGGCTGCTGCGCGCGATCGAGGTGCATCCGGAGCCGATCTTCCTGCTCGTCGATCGTCCGCTCACGCTTGACCTGCCCGCGGGTCCGGCGGATGTCGCCGTCGACGGGACGCAGCTCTGGCGGCTCTCGAAGATCGACGCGGATGCGCTTGTCGGGGGCGCCCAGTTGCTGATCGCGGATGGCCACCATCGCTACGAGAGCACGCTCGAGCTCGGAGCCGAGAGGGCCACGCCGCGGCCGAGGATCATGGCTCTCCTCGTGTCGACCGAGGACCCCGGCCTGCACGTGTTTCCGACTCACCGGATATTTCGCGATCGGCCAGATCTACGTGACGCGCGCGACGGCGACGCCTGCGCGGATCTCGAGGAGGCACTCGTGCGGCTCGCGGACGAGCCATTCGCCCGCTCCGCTGCGGTCGTCTACCGCGCCGGCCACGTCGAGCTCGTCCACGGGCTCGAGGGAGAGCTCGACGTTGAGCTCGTCGATCGACACGGTCTCGACGGGATCGCCTACACCTCTCGTCTCGAGGAGGCCGCCTCGGCGGTGGACAGAGGCGAGGCCGACGTCGCCTTCATCCTGCGCGGGCCGCGCGTCGCAGACGTGTTTGCGGCGGCGCGGCGCGGTGAGCGCATGCCCCCGAAGAGCACGTACTTCTTCCCGAAACCGCTGTCCGGACTCCTCTTTCACCCGGTCGAGCCGTGACCGCATGGCTCGAGATCTGCCGCGCGTGCGTTGTGGACATTCGCGCCGTGCTCGAGTCGATGCCGACGCGCACGGAGCGCGAGCCGGTGCACCGGCGCGGGCAGGGAGGAGACGACACGACCGCTATCGACCAGGCGGCGGAGGATGCCATCGTCGAGCGGCTGGCCGCGACGGGGGAGAGCTTCGTGCTCGTCTCCGAAGAGCTGGGAACGCGCATTTTCGGCACGGGAGGAACACGCGTGGTCGTCGTCGACCCGATCGATGGTTCGGTCAACGCCAAGCGCGGCATCCCGTTCTTCTCCTTCTCGCTCGCGGTCGCCACTGGACCGACCATGGGCGACGTCGATTTCGGGTACGTCTACGACTTCGGCTCGGGCGAGGAGTGGACGGCGCATGCCGGCGGGGGCGCGTTTCTCGACGGAGCAGCCCTCGGTGCCGTGCGCCCGAAGGCCACGATCGAGATTCTGTCGTTCGAGGGTACGACCACAGAGGCAATCGCCGCGCAGGCGGCCGCTGTCGCGCCCGTCGCGGAGCGCCTGAGGGTCATGGGCTCGCTCGCGCTCTCGCTCTGCCACCTCGCCGCGGGACGGGTGGACGCCGTTTGCTCGCTCAAGCCCGCACGTTCCGTGGACATCGCAGCAGCGCAGCTGCTGGTACGGGAGTGCGGTTTCGCGATCGAGCTCTACGAAGCGCCGCCGTTCCTGACCGCGCCGCTCGACTTGGTACCGCGCTCTCGCCTCGTGGCGGCCGGGACGCCCGAGCTCGTCGACGTGGTCTCGGCTGCGCTGCGCTAGTCCCTAGCGGTTGAAGAACCAGCGCTCGAGGAGCGGAAGCACCTCCTTGCGCGTAAACGGCTTGACATCGGACTCTCGCCCGTCGCGCTCCAGCACGCTGACGTCGTCCTCGAGCGCCTCGTTGGCACGGTCGAGCGCGTCCTCGAGCTCGTAGCCCTCGAACACGGAGTCGTCGGCGCGCGGCTCGTCCGACTCGCGCAGGTGCGAGTTCACCGTCCGCCCCACGACCCACAGCGCTCCGGACCGGCGCTCGATCCAGATGACGATTCGTTCCTCCTCGCCGACGTCGTCCACGCCGGCGAGCGTGCGCTCTGCGTACCGCCCCTCGCGTGAGCTTCGCCTCATACGTGGATACAATCGCGTCTCGTGGCTGTCTTCAAGAACCTCTTCTCGTTTCTGTTCCAGCGCTCGACCGGCGAGGAGCACGTCGCCCGGTACGTCGTCCGGGAGCATGACCGAGGCCGAACGCTCGAGGAGATCATGCAGGACCGCTACGTGCAGAACAGGCTGACGCCGGAGCAGCAGAAGCGCCTGCTCGACCGGCCCGAGATCATCGAGTCGATCTCGCGCGACAGCGTCGAGGCCGCCAAGGCATCCATAGAGCCTGGCTAGTGCGCAAGACCGCAATCCGCTAGCGCGGATTCCGGTCGCGCGCAACCCCTGAAGACGGGCGCTTCGCGCCCTTCGCTCTGCGCTTTCCCACTGGCAGCTACAGAGCCAGACCAACGCCGCGCTCGCGGGCCAGTCGCAGCGCCTCGGCGCCGAGCGCGACGTCCCACGCCGCGATCCCGTTCGACTTGAAGACGACGACGTCAGAGTCCGACTGACGACCCTGGACTTGACCTGCGACGACCTCGTGCAGCTCGTGGACCTCGAGCCAGTCGAGGATCCCGGAGCCGACCGGCTCGATGAGGTCGCCGGACTCGAGCCTCGCCTGCTCGAGGGAGTCGCAGCAAATGAACGCGGCGCGTTCGAGCACGACGTTGTCGAGCTCCCGGCGGCTCGGCTGGTTCGCTCCCGCGGCGACGACGAGCGAACCCGGCTGGAGCCACTCGCCCCGGAGGACGGGATCCTTCGAGCTCGTGATCGTGACGACGACGTCCTGCGTCGCCGCGTCCCGGTGACTCTCCGCCGGCTCGGCGTCGACACGCTCGCAGAATGTCGACAGCCGTTCGGGTGTTCGGCAGTACGCGACAACACGCTCGATCGAAGGTACGGCGGCGCGAACGCACGCGACCTGGGTCTCCGCCTGGTATCCGCACCCGATGACGCCGAGCGTGCGAGCGTTCGCCTTCGCCAGGTGACGGGCGGCGACTCCGCTGGCGGCGCCCGTTCGCAGCCGCCCGAGGAGATCGGCCTCGATCACGGCCTCGAGCACCGGTCGCGAGACGTCGAAGAGGCAGACCACGAAGGCAGCGCCTTCTGCGAAGGCCGAGTAGAGCTTCCCGCCCGCGAGACCGGCGCCGAGATCGGACGCGGCCATGTCGGCCAGTGCTCCTCCGTCGAGGCGCAGCCGGCGGCGTGGCGCGTTCTCGACCTCACCCGCCGCGATCCGGCGGAAGCAGTCGTCGATCGCCGCGACGGCGTCCGCCGGGGTGAGCAGCGACGCGACATCGGTTTCTGTCAGGTAGAGGGGCATGGGAGCACCTATTGCCTCGTGCCCGCGGCATCGTAGACTCGTCCTGTTCTGGATGCCGAGAACTACCTGGAACTGCGGCTCGACGACTTCCTCGCGCGAATCGCGGCGGGCGAGCAAGCGCCGGGGGGAGGGTCGGCGGCGGCGCTCACGGTCGCCCTCGCAGCCGGCCTGGTGGCCATGGTCGCGCGCTGCTCGCGCGACTCGTGGACGGACGCGAGCGGGGTCGCCGCCCAGGCGCTGGCAATAGCCGAGCGCGCCGCGCCGCTCGCTCGCGCCGACGCGGAGGTCTGGCAGCAGGCGGTCG
>JACCWU010000216.1 GCA_013697465.1 Actinomycetota bacterium
CTACGAGGGCGCTCACGCGAGGGAATCAGCCAGTCGTAAGTATGGGTCCGTAGCCCGTTTGGGGGTCACGGGGGTCTAGGTGCCCGCCGATGGGAACCGGGCCGCTATGCCGCAGAGGTCTTCCCCCACCGCTGCAACGTCGCTGACGCACGGCCCGACGCGCTCGACGTTCCTCGCCGCCGCTCTCGCAGGCCTGACCGTGATGCTTTTTGCGATCGGCGTGCCGAAAGCCGTTGCAAGCGACGATCACAATCCGCCCTCGGCGCCGACGAATGTTCGCGTGCTGGCCACGTCGCAGACGTCGCTGACGGTCGCGTGGGACGCATCGACGGACGACGTCGGCGTGAAGAACTACAGGCTCTGGCTCGGATATCCGCCCTCGCTGCACACGAAGGAGACGCAGTACACCGTGACGGGGCTACGGTGTGGGCAGAGCATCACGCTCGAGATACGCGCGTACGACGACGCCAACAACAAGTCCGAGCCGACGCTGACCGTGGTCTCGAGCGCTCCATGCGTGGACAGCCAGCCCCCCTCGGCTCCTGCTGGCCTGCGACAGATCGCCGCCTCCGCCACGACCGCGACGCTCGCCTGGAACCCGGCGACCGACAACGTCGCGGTCGCGGGTTATTCGCTGAGCCGCTCAGGAGTCGAGCTCGCGACGACGTCGGAGACGAGCTATTCGTTCTCCGGCCTCGTGTGCGGCAAGACGCATGCCGTCGCCGTTCGGTCGTACGACGTCGCGCGGAATTACTCGAGCTGGGTTGCCTATTACGTCACAACCGCCAGTTGTGGCGACGTGACTCCGCCGAGCGCACCAACCGGCCTCGTTCAGACCAACACGACGACCACCGGCATGTCGGTCGCCTGGTCTGCAGCCACGGACAACGTGGGGGTCGCGGGGTACGACGTGTTCCGGAACGGCGCTCTGGCCGGCTCCGCGAGCGGGGTCTCCTACGCCCTCTCCGGCCTCACCTGTGGGACGGCCTATGCCATCGGCGTGGAAGCGGTCGACGGTGCCGGTAACCGTTCGGCGCGCACGAGCGCGACGATGAGCACCGCTGCGTGCGTCGTTCCGCCTCCACCTTCGAACGACACGCAGCCGCCGACCACGCCGGCGAACCTCGCGCTCGCAGGCGCTTCACCGATCTCGGTGACGTTGACGTGGGCGCCTTCGACGGACAATGTGGGCGTAGCGGGTTATCGGACGTTCCTCGACGGGACTTCGGACGAGACCGTCACGGGCACGGCGCACATGTTCCAGGGTCTCTCCTGCGGCACCAGCCATCTGCTCGGCGTGATGGCGGTCGACGCGAAGGGCAATCACTCGCAGGTTGCAGCGGTCACCGGGAGCACCGCGCCGTGCTCCGACACGAGCGCGCCCACCGCACCCGGAAACGTCGTGGTCTTGAGCCGGACGTTCTCGAGCATCACCGTCGGCTGGGCGGCCTCGACCGACAACCTCGGGGTCGCGGGGTACGGTGCGTATGTCGACGGCAGTTTCGACGGCGCGACGAGTGCCACGAGCTACACGTTCGCCGGCCTCGCGTGCAACACGAGCGTCGTCGTCGGTATCGACGCCTACGATGCCGCCGGGAACCGTTCACCGAAGGTGAACGTCGCCGCGACGACGACTGCGTGCAACGATTCGCAACCGCCGACGACGCCGGCGCAGCTGACCATTTCGGGCGCCACCACGAGCGGCTTCACGCTCAACTGGACGCCCTCGTCCGACAACCAGGGTGTTCAGGGCTACGACGTCTTCGTCGACGGCAGCAAGGTCGCGAGTGTGGTCGCGACGGAGTTCACCCTCTCCAATCTCGCGTGCGGCACTTCGTATCAGGTGGGTGTCGAGGCTTTCGACGGAGCAGGCAACCGGTCGGGACGAAGGACGGGTACGGGAACCACCACGCCGTGCACGCAACCGCCGCCGACCTCGGGCACGGCCTACGTGTCCCCGAACGGCTCAGACGCCAATCTCTGCACGATCGCTCTGCCCTGCAAGAGCTTCAACCGCGCCTACAGCGTGGCGCAGCCTGGTGCGACCGTGTCCGTTGCGGCAGGGACGTACACGGGGCAGGACATCCTCTGGCGCTCGGGCCGCGACTCGGGCGCGCCCGTGGTTTTCCGGCCCACCGGACCGGTGACGATCCAGGGCACCCTCCGGGTCTATGCGTCCGGCGTCCACATTGCGGGCCAGGCGACGGGCTCCGTGACGAACTGGCGCTCGCGAACCTACTCCTTCACCGTGACCGGCGACACCGCAGTCCTCGGCGACTCGGCCGCCCAGCATCCGAAGAACGTCACCCTCGAGGGCATCGACACCGGCGCGCTCGGTACCTACACCGCCGAGAACGTGATCGTGCGTGACATCGACGCAGGCCCGGTCGTACAGGGAGCAGCCTGCAACCGGCCGCAGCCCACCATCGGTGCCAACATCGACGCCGAGGTCGTCGCCGGCCGCCCGCGTAACGTGACGTGGGAGCGAGTAGTGGTACACGGCTTCGACCGCGATCAATCGGCCGTTGCCGCTGACTGTCACACCGGCGGGCTGTTCATCGTGAACGGCTACGACATCAAGATTCGGCAGAGCGTCTTCTCGGAGAACCTCGTCTACAACATCCAGGTCCAGAACTACGTCGGTTCACCGGCACAGGACGTCGTTATCGAGAACACGTGGTTTGGCTGCCCCGTGTTCAGCCCCATCTCGGAGACGAACGGAGTCAAGACCTGCAACGGGCAGGCCTCGCTTCAGTTCAACGCCAACTCGACCTTCTCCGACTGGCTCGTCCGTTTCAACAGCTTCTCGAGCCAGTATGCCGCTTGGGGCGAGGGCTCGTATTCGAACGTCCGCTTCGTCGGCAACGCCGGCCGCGCTCCCGGCTCGAATGTTTGCGGCGGCGGCGGGATCAGCTTCCAGAAGAATGCCTGGACCTCAGAGACCTGCGGTTCGGGCGACGTCGTCCTCTCCTCGCTGCCGTTCGTGAACGTCGCGCCCGGGCAGGAGGACCTGCATCTGACCGGCGGGGCGGCGGTCAACTTCGCGACGGGTTCGGGCACCGACTTCGAGCTCGTGGGCGACATCGACGGCCAGTCTCGGCCCGCCGCGCGTGATGCGGGCGCCGACGAGACCGGCTGAGTCTTTCGCTAGCGGCTTTCGCTAGCGGTTGGCTGAAAGCAGGTCGTAGAGGTAGAGGGAGGCGTTCTTCTCCCGAAGCTCCGCGAGCCGGCGACCACGTCGGTCAAGGTCGGCGAGCGCGAGGTCCTCGTCGGTCTCCCCTTTATGTGGCAAGACGCTCGTGAACAGAAGCCAGACACGAGAGCGACCACGAAGCTCTGCGACTTCGGCTAGGACGTGACCCTCCGTCCCGATGATGACTGTGGGTGGGGCGCTCTCGAGCGCCTCTCCTGTCTTGCCGCTCCCGAGGTTCCTGGCTGGAACGACCGGCCACGGAAACGGGCCTCGAACATCACAATTTGCGCACTCCGCGTAGTAGCGAAGCGCGTACTGGGACTGCGAGTACACGTACAGAACGTCTCCGTTTCGCCACTGGTCGACGAGTCTGCTAAGCAAGGGCCTGATGTGCTCGCTGCGCGGTGGATCCGCCAGGTTTTCCCCCGCCCGCTGGACCGTCCCGACGACCAGAAGGCAGACCAGGGGCACGGCCACGAGGAGCAGGCGGCCTGAGCGGCGGACGAGCTCGGAGACGCCCAGCCCCAGCACGACGAGCCCGAACGGCAAGAGGAACAGCCAGAATCGGCCTGCGGCAGGATACTTGTCGAGGAGCGCCGCGACGAACGCCGCGATTCCTGGAACGAGGAGGAGGGCTTTCCGATTCGGTCGCGCGTATGCGAGTGTCCATCCCACCCCGACCGCGAGCACGGCGGCGGCGAGCCAGTTCGTGGGACGCGGGAAGCCACCGGGGTCCACGATTGCGCCCCAGGCTTCGTGGAGCGTGTTCACGAGCTGGCCGGGCCGGTTGCCGTTCGATCCGGCCCCTCCGAAGACCACTCGCGAGATGGTGGAAATCGTCTCCGATGCCATCCTGTACATGGCCGCGAAGCTCGCAAGGCAAAGGCCGCCGACCGCGGCGGCGAGTCCGAGCCGGCGTAGCGGCGTTGCGTCGGGCCCGGTCAACATGAGGGCGAGCCCAACTCCCGCGAGCACGAAGACCGCCGGGAAGGAAAACCAGACCGCGATCGTACCCGCGACAGCAAGAGGTGCGACTCGCCGAAGATCGAACGTGTCGCGCTCCGCGAATCGGAGATAAAGGAGGACGAGCAGCGCCGCGATGGCGACGTCCGAGCTGTACGGCTTGACCTCTGCCGAGTAGTAGACGAGTGGCTCGTTCACGGCAAAGAGTGCCAGGACGAATAGCGCCGTCGCGGGCGGGAGCAAACGGGCCGCGATGTGCTGGAAGAGGACGAGCGCCGCAATGCCGGACAGGAGCGGGAAGAGGCGGAGTGCCATCTCGTCGTCCCCGAGGAGGCCTACCGCCGCCTTCTCGACGGCGAGGAACCCCGGCGGCGCACTCTGGCTGAAGAAGAGCCCCTGCGTCACGAGCTTCCCGACGGGCAGATTGATGAGGTTCAACGCAAGGGCGGCCTCATCGAGCCAGAGTGAGCGGTTGTCCACGTAGCGAACCAGCCGAAGCAAGATTCCCACCGCGACGACTCCCCACATCACGGCGTCGCCTGCCGCGATCGCACGAGCTCGATCTGGCAGGGGCAGAAGTGGTCCGCGAAGCTTTCCTCGCGCCGCTGCGGCAACATCCGGCGGCGTGAATGTCTTCAAGGTACAGACGGAGCGGCAGTCAACGTGTCATACGACCGGCAAGACGCCGCGCACGGAAAGTGTGAGGATAAGAACGATGCTGGAGAGTTACCGGAATACGACTCATGCGGTCATCGGTGCTTCACCGGACACTTGACTCACCATCGTACGTGCGCTGTCAGAA
>JACCWU010000230.1 GCA_013697465.1 Actinomycetota bacterium
TAGGGACACGCGGTGGCCCGCGTCCTCGACGGAATCGATTCCTTCCTCGACCAGCTCGCCGCGGTCGATCCGCTGCCGGTCTTCTTCGCGGTGCTCGCACAGCTCGCGAAGCTGAGCTGCACGAGCATGGCGTGGCGGAACGTCCTGGCCGCCGCGTATCCGCAGGAAGAGGTGCGCCGAAAATCCATCCTCGGCGCATACCTCGCCGGAGTCGGGATCAATGCGCTCATACCGATGCGAGCCGGCGACGCGGTTCGCATCTACCTCGCGCACCGAGCAATCGGTCGGAGCACGTACACGACGGTCGTCTCCAGCACTCTCGTACTCTCGATCTTCGACGTCGTCGCAGCGACGACCCTGCTCACATGGGCGATTGTCACCCAGGACGCGCTCCCGCCGATCGGACGGCTGCCGGATCTGCCGAGCTTCGACTTCGCGTGGTTGCTCGATCATCCGCTCGCGACCGAGCTCGTGCTCGCCGGAGTGCTGGTCGCGGTCGTGCTCCTCGGGATCTGGATCCACGGCCACGTCGTCGACTTCTGGGACCGCGTCCGCCAGGCTTTCGCCGTCCTCAGGAACCCGCCCGGCTACCTGCGCAAGGTCGCGTTCTGGCAGGCCGGGGACTGGACGCTCCGCCTGATCGTGATCTGGTTCCTGTTCGACGCCTTCGACATTCCGCAGTCGATTGAGAACGTGCTCCTCGCCCAGGTGGCCGCGAGCGTCGCCACTCTCCTTCCGCTCACTCCGGCGGGCATCGGCACCGAGCAGGCGTTCCTGCTCTACGCCTTCAGAGGGACGGTACCGAGCTCACAGCTCCTCGCCTTCAGCGTCGGGTTGAAGATCATGACCGTCGCGACAAATGTCGTCGCGGGGTTCACCGCCATCGGCCTGACCTTCCGAACGCTTCGATTCCGGCAGGCGATAGAGCCGGCGCAGGCGACGCAGACCGCTGAGCGCGCGGAGAGCGCAGAAACCGCTGAGGGCCCGGAGACATGACTTAAGACGGACCGGCCTTGTGGAGCTGCGCATAGAGCGCGCGTGCGGTCTTCTGTGGAAGCCCGGGTACCCCCTCGAGCTCCTCCTGTGACGCCTCGAGGAATCGCTCGACCGAGCCGAAGTGGCGCAGGATTGCCCGGCGACGAGCGGGGCCGACGCCCGGCAGCGTCTCGAAGATCGTCTCCATCGACTTCGTGTTCCGCTTTCTGCGGTGGTAGCGGAGCGCCACGCGGTGCGCCTCGTCTCGAATGTGCTGGAGCAGTTGCAGCGCGGGACTCGTACGCCCGAGTACGATCGGAGCCGGGATACCCGGCACGAAGACCTCTTCCTCGCGCTTGGCGAGCGCGATGACCGCGACGCGCGGAAGGTCGAGCTCCTCCATCGCCGCCCGCGCGGCCGCGAGCTGTCCCTTCCCCCCGTCGACGACCACGAGGTTGGGGGTCGCTCCGAAGCTCTCGTCGGGATCGCCGCGGCGCGCCCGCGCGAAACGGCGCGTGATCGCCTCGCGCATCGCACCCACGTCGTCCTGCCCCTCGAGTCCGCGGATCGCGAACGTCCGGTAGTGCGCGTTCTTCGGCCGGCCGTCCTTGAAGACGACCATCGAGGCGACGATCGAGCTTCCCTGGATGTTCGACACGTCGAAGCACTCGATCCGGATCGGCAGGCTCTCGAGGTTCAAGACCTCACGGAGCTCCTCGAGCGCGGCCACGCGCCGCGCGCGCTTCTCCTCTCGCAACACCGTGTCGGACTCGAGCGCCAGCCGCGCGTTCTCGCCGGCCAGGTCGACCAGGCGGCGCTTCTCGCCACGCGAGGGCGAGCGCACGTCGACCCTCGCCCCGCGCCTCGCCGAGAGAAACTCGGCGAGAACGCCGGTGTCGGTGACCCCGGGTGGCACGAGGACCTGGGGCGGGATGCTCGGCGCCGCGCCGTAGTACTCGATCGCGAATGCCTCCAGCACGCCCTGCTCGTCCTCGCCGGACACGTTCTCGAGGTGAAAGCCGTAGCGGTCGATCATCTTCCCGTCGCGGAGCGGGAAGACCTGCACCGCGGCCCGGTCGCCGCCGAGCGCGACCCCGATCACGTCGACGCTCCCCACCGCGCGCCGGTCCGCGGCCTGCCGCTCGCTCAGATGCTTGATCGAGAAGAGCCGGTTACGGTAGCGGGCGGCTTCCTCGAAGCGCTCGTCCGCGGCGGCCTCGCGCATCCGTTGCTCCAGCTCGCGCTGGATCGACTGCGAGTCGCCGGAGAGGAAGCCGATCACACCCTCGACGATCTCGCCGTAGTCCTCTTTCGAGATCGCGCCGATGCAGGGTGCGAAGCAGCGGTCGATGTGGAAGTCGAGGCAAGGGATCCCCGAGTGCCGTCCCGGGCGCGGGCCCTCGCAGGGCCGAAAGCGGAACACCCGGTTCAGGACGTCGAGCGTCTCGCGTACCTTCTTCGCATTCGCGTACGGTCCGAAATACACGGTTCCGGGGCGATGCCGCTCGCGCGTGAACATGATTCGCGGATACTCGTCCGTGAGCGTCACGGCGATGTACGGGAACGACTTGTCGTCGCGTAGGCGGATGTTGAACGGGGGCCGGTGCCGCTTGACGAGGTTCTGCTCGAGGTGCAGCGCCTCCGCCTCGTTTCGCGTGACGATCACCTCGACGTCTGCGATCCGCTCGACGAGCTGGGCCGCGCCGAACCGCCCGTCGCCCCGCTGGAAGTAGCTGCGGACGCGCGATCTGAGGGACTTCGCCTTGCCGACGTAGAGGACGTCGCCCCGCTCGTCCCGGAACAGGTACACGCCTGCGCTCCGCGGCAGCGCTCCGAGGAGGTCCTCTTCAACTCTTGTTTGCATCCTCTCGCTAGCGTAGCCCCATGCGGACACGCCACTTGGCGGCGCTCGCCGCGGCACTCGGAGCAGCCGGACTGCTCGTGACGGCCACGCCCGCCATGGCTGGTCCGGGGCTCGTCGTCGGCGCGGTCGAGGACGACGTCCGCGCGGCCACGCTCGTCGAGGCGCAGGCGAAAATGACGCTTTTCAGGCTCGCCGGCTTTCGGGCCGTGCGGATCACGAGCTTCTGGACACCGGGGCTCACTGCACCCTCCGAGAACGAGCTACGGGTGCTCGCGAGCACCGCCGGCGCGGCCGACGTAAACGGCGTGCGCGTCTACCTG
>JACCWU010000281.1 GCA_013697465.1 Actinomycetota bacterium
CTTGCGGCTTCACCGCGACGGCGTACGGCGCCACAGCGTCGACGATTCCCTTGCAGAACCGCGAGACGGCCGAGGCGGCAGACGCGCGTCCGAGCACCGCCTCGCCGCGCAGCTCCATCGGCAGGAGGTCGATGCGCGGGTCGAGACCGACGACGAGCTGGCTCCGCTTGCGCTCGACCGCTTCGGCAACGCGGTCGGCGAAGCCGGCATCCTCCGTTACCGGCGCAGGCGCGATATCTCCCACGGCCCACACCGTAGCGCCCTGGCATCACGCCGCCAGGATCTCCTCCGCGGCGAGCGAGACGACGCGGAGCTCGGGACCCGGGCGCCGGATGAAGCCCGAGACGACGAGGAGCTCGTCCGCGTCCTCGGGCGCGAATGACGGCGCGACCGCCTCGCGCGCGGCCTGGGCGAGGCCGGTCTCGACCTCCACCCGTCCAGCGGTTCCGGCGGGGACCGTGCGCACCGCCGCGAGGCGGCCACCGGCGACGAAGAAGGCGCGCCTGAAGCCCTCTTCGCGGGCGGGGGCGAGGACGCAGATGCGCGCCGAGCGCAGCCGCTCGAGCTCGGCGGTTTGGCTCGCGACGTCCTCGAGCGCCTCGATTCGGTCGCGCAACCTTGCCGCGTCCTCGAAACGGAGATCGCAAGCGAGCGTACGCAGCTTGCGCCGGAGCGCGGGTAGCGCCCCCGCCAGGTCGCCTCCCTCGAACTTGTCCAGGGCACGGGCGGCCAGACGTGCGCGCTGCTTGCTCCGCACGGGTCCCAGCGGGCCGGGCTCGGAGACGACCGCCCAGCCCTTCTCCCGCCGCGCGAGATAGACGTAGCGCTCCGGTCGTCCGACGCGAGCGTTCGCGGGCGGGCGCTGCTCGCGGATCGAGCGGAGCTCTTCGAGCGCCGCCTCGAGCTCCGACCCGAGCACCCGCCACTCGACGTGCTCGAGCGCGCCCAGAGCCGCCTCGACCGCCGGGCGCTGGCGGGCTCCCGAGAAGTAGGAGCGCAACCGCGCGCGCAGGTCGCGAGCCTTGCCGATGTAGAGCACGGTTCCGTTCCGGTCGTGGAAGGAGTACACGCCGGGCACCGTGGGCGCGCCGGCGACGAGCGATCGCTTCGAGTGGAGACGCCGTGCCCGCGGCGCAGCGAGCTCGACGAGATCGCCTACGGTCCGCGCGCCCCGCTCCTGGGCGAGCCCGACGAGCGCGACGAGGATCTCCGCAGTCGCAACCGCGTCGGGAAGCGCCCGGTGGCAAGGCTCCACCGAGACGCCGAAGAAGTGGGCGAGCCGGGCGAGCGAGACGCGCTCGCTCCGCCCGGAGAGCAGGCGCCGCGCCAGCCAGACCGTGTCGACCACCGGCGCGGCGCACCGGCGCCCGGTCAGCCGCTCGACCTCGGCATCGAGAAACGCGAGATCGAAGCGGGCGTTGTGCGCGACGAGCGGTGCATCCCCGGCGAAGGCGAGAAAGCTCCGGAGCGCGTGCTCCGGCCGCGGGGCTCGTCTCAGGTCGGACTCGCGAATCCCGGTGAGCGCCGCCACGAACGCGGGGACGCCGGTTCCCGGATTGACGAGCGTCTGGAAGGTCTCCGCGACCTCCAGCGCCCGGACCCGAGCGGCGCCGATCTCGCAGATCCGGGAGCTGCGCGCCGAGAGGCCGGTGGTCTCGAGGTCGAACACGACGAAGTCAGCGTCTTCGAGTGGCCTATCGGCGTGCGGCTGGTCGGCAAGGCCGACGCGCGTGCCGAGCCAGGAGAGACGGGCGTCTCCCTCGACCACGTCGGCGAGGAGCGAGCGTGCGAGCGCCACCGGCGCCCGCTCGAGCGCGAAGAGCACCCGAGCGGCCTCCTCGCTCGCGACTGGTCCATGGCTCGCCTGCACGAGCTCGACGAGCCGGTCGGCCGCATCGAACGAGAGCTGCACCCGTCGAGCGTACACGAACGTATGTTCGCTCTACAAGTCGCGAAGAAGAAAGAGGCCGCTCTCGGGCGGCCTCTTTCCGCAGCGTGTCGTCGGGTGACTACCCGCCCTTGACCGAGCTCTTGAGCGAGCTGCCGGCCGAGAACTTCGGAACGGTTGTGGCCTGGATCATGACCTTCTCGCCCGTGCGCGGATTGACGCCCATGCGCGCGGCGCGATCGGAGGTCGAGAACTTGCCGAAGCCCGTGAAGGTGACGGAGTCGCGCCTCCCGAGCGTGGCGGTGATGGTGTCGAGCACAGCATCGACTGCTTTGGCTGCCTCGCTCTTGCTCATGCCGGCTCGTCCGGCGACTGCGTCCACGAATTCCTGCTTGGTCACTGTCCCTCCTCCTACGTCGGGTTCGGTTCCACGGGACCGGGGGACCCTAACAGGCCCTCGGTTTTGGCTCAACCGTGCTGTTTTGCGGCGGTTTTTCGCAGTTTCAGGAGCTCGCCGGCGCGAAAAAGCGGCCTGAGTCGCACGCCGAGGCGCGCGAGCGCGTCCGATCCACCCTCCTCTCGATCCACGACGCAGAGTGCGTTTCGCACCACCAGGCCCTCGTCGCGGAGAGCGGACACCGCCCCGACGAGGGCTCCGCCCGACGTGACGACGTCTTCCACGACGCACACGAGCTCACCGGGCTCGAACGGCCCCTCAACCCTATTCGCCGTGCCGTATTCCTTCGTCTCACCGCGGACGATGATGAACGGCAGATCGGACGCCATAGATGCCGAAGCTGCCAACGCCACCGCCCCGAGAGCCGGGCCGGCAATGCGATCGGCGTCGGGCTCATGTGTCCGAACCGCCTCCGCGAGCCTCGTGCCGAGGGCCCGAAGAAGCTCGGGCTCGGTCTCGAAGCGGTACTTGTCCAAGTACCACGTCGAGCGTCGGCCGGAGCGCAGCACGAAGTCGCCCTCGAGGAGCGACCGCTCGACGATGAGCCTTCCGAGCTCGGAGTCCGTCATCCGTCGAGCGCCGACCGGGCGGTATCGGCGAGGCGCGCGAAGCCCGGAGAGCCCGGCTCGAGCACGATCGACGAGCCATCCGCATACGACGCGCCCGCTCGCTCGCGCGGTCCCTGCCGGGCGACGACGAACCGCCAGGCCCACACGGTCAGGCCGATCAGGAAGACGAGCCGGAAGAGCTTCTTCACTCGTCGCCCTCTTTCGCCTTCCGCCGCCGCTTCGGCTTCGTCTCGTCGATCCCGTGCAGGCACGTGCGCAGGTCGTACACGACGAGGCCGGCGGTCGGCTCCGGACCCGTCGTCGCGGCGATGGTGCGGCCGGCCTCTCGCAGGACGAAGACCGCGCCTTCGGCGAGCTCGACCTCGACGCGCGTCACCTCTTCCTTCGCATGCAGCTCACCCGCGGCAGCAATCAGGTCGCGAGCGGCTCGCGCGAGCGGCTCGGCGTCGTCGGGCTCGCTGAACGTCGAGCCGAGGACCGTCCCGCTCTCGTCGAGGACGACCGCCCGCTGAATTTGGGACGAGAGCTGGCTCAGCTCTGTGAGTGACTGTGCGACATCCACCTGAGAGCGACGCTAGCAGCCTTCAACGGTCCGCGAGTCGCCGTGCGATCGCGCGCGCAGCCTGCGCACGAGCGGAGTGCTCGGCCTTCCAGGCGTTCCCGAGCTCGGCGACGGTCTGCAGCGCGCCCACGGGCACGAAGATCGGGTCGTAGCCGAATCCCTCGCGGCCGCGAGGCTCGAGCGCGACAGCGCCGTCGAGCGTGCCTGTCGCGTGCACTTCGGACCCGTCCGGCCCGATCGCCACGAGCTGGCACACGTAACGCGCCCGACGGTCAAGGACGCCCTCGAGCTCGGCGAGCAGACGCTCTACCGGATCGGCCGCCCAGCGCGCGGAGTGGATCCCGGGGCCGCCGCCCAGCGCGCTCACCTCGATCCCGGAGTCCTCGCCCGCCACCCAATCTCCCGGATGGGCATGACGCCGGCCGTGCCGGGCCTTGATCCGCGCGTTCTCGAGGAAGGTGTGCCCGTCCTCGACCGGCTCTTCGTGCGCGTCGAGCAACTCGACGTCCCAGCCGGGGAGCGAGTCGTGCAGCTCTCGAAGCTTGTTCACGTTTCGCGAGGCGAGGACGAGCCTCCTCACGGCTCTGGAC
>JACCWU010000298.1 GCA_013697465.1 Actinomycetota bacterium
TATTACGATGCGGAGCAGCTGACGGCGATCGTCCGTCGGTCCGCCGGGGCTCGGGAAGACGACCCTCGCG
Source organism: Actinomycetota bacterium (assembly GCA_013697465.1). Lineage (GTDB taxonomy): Bacteria > Actinomycetota > Thermoleophilia > Gaiellales > Gaiellaceae > GMQP-bins7. The sequence goes on from JACCWU010000298.1 coordinate 71, forward strand.
ACGATCATCCGCGAGGAGCTCGGAGTCGGGCTTCGCACCGTCGCCGGCCCCGCGCTCGAGCGCAAGGGTGACATGGCCGCGATCCTGACCGGCCTCGAACCGCGCGACGTCCTCTTCATCGACGAGATCCACCGACTGAACCGCGCGATCGAGGAGATCCTGTATCCGGCGCTCGAGGACTTCCGGCTCGACATCATCGTCGGCCAGGGCGCGGCCGCGCGCACGCTGACGCTGGACCTGCCGCCCTTCACGCTCGTCGGCGCGACGACCAGGACCGGCCTGCTGACGACTCCGCTCCGTGACCGATTCGGGATGACGTTCCGTCTCGGCTACTACGAGCCCGAGGAGCTCGGACTGATCGTGCGCCGCTCGGCCGGGATTCTCGGGGTCGAGATCGACGGCACATCCGCCGACGAGATCGCCGGCCGCGCCCGCGGGACTCCGCGTGTCGCCAACCGGATCCTGCGCCGCGTGCGCGACGTCGCCGAGGTGCGGCATGCCGGCGCCATCACGCTCGACATCGCTCGTGAGGCCCTCGAGTTGCTCGAGGTAGACGAAGTCGGGCTCGAGCGCATCGACCGGGAGCTGCTCGACGCCGTCCTGAACAAGTTCGGAGGTGGTCCTGTCGGGCTCTCGACGCTCGCGGTCACCCTCGGCGAGGAGCAGGACACGATCGAAGACGTCTACGAGCCGTATCTCCTCCAGCTCGGGTTCCTGCAAAGGACCCCGAGAGGTCGGGTCATAACCGGGCTCGGGCGCGCCCATCTCGGCGGGGATCCCCCCATCGACGGCCTGTTCTAGCCATGTCCGTCAACATCTGGACACCCGGGATGGCCGGTCCGTTGGACGAGTTCGTCGGCCGCGTCATACGCATGGCCGAGGTGTTTGCGGAGAAGAACGGGCTCGAGCAGGCCGAGGTTCGCATGGAGCTCGTGGACGGCTCGCGCCACGTTCTCGCCTCGGCGACTCCGGAGCCGGGCTTCGGGTTCTTTTCCTTCATGCCGCACCAAGACGAAGGAGATCAGCCGAGCCGCGTCATCGTGCCGATCGGAGCGGTCAAGCTCATCGAGATCTCGATGCCCGATCCAGAACGCCGCTTCGGCTTCTCCGCCACGGAGTAGCCGCGGCGTATAGGACGGGAGTCAGCCTCGGTATTGCAGGTCGCGCCAGGAAGGAACCGGAGCGAGCTCGAGGAGCGTCCGGCCTCCCTCGGGCTCGGCGTAACCGAAGTCTCCGGTGTCGTCGAGCCACGACACGTCGAGGAGCCCCTCCTTCACGCGGTGATCGAGCCAGGCGCCGCGGAACACGAGCTTGCGCAGCCAGTAGACGAGCGACTCGCCCTCGACGAGCGACACGCGCTCCCAGTGGCGGTTGAGGTAGAGCCCAAGTCCGCTCCGAGGGTCGACGATGCGGCCGTCCGCGGCAAGCTCGACGAGGTCGGCGGCTTCGTCCTCGTCGAGCTCGTTCGACTCGATGAGCCCGATGCGCACTGCCGCGGCGGTCACCCTCTGCTCGAAGTCGTCTGCGTTGAACTCGAAGCGATGACCGAGGAACTCGACGACGAAGTCGTCTCCCGAGCGGTAGTTGGCCGCGATCATCGCGAGCAGCGTATCTAGGCTTCCCGACGTGGGATCGCCTCGGGTCTGGGTCGCAATGGCTGCGGTCGTGCTGCTCGTGTGGCTCGTCGGAGCGGCGGTGACGAAGTACTCGCTCGAGCAGATGGCGTACTACACGCCCATCGCCGTCGTCGTGCTCGGGGTGACGGTAGGCATCGTCCTGCTCTGGGTCAAGATCGTCCTGGACTCCCTTCGTCGCCGCCGCGGCAGCAGCTGATCACGTCCGAAGCCGTCCCTAACGTCACTCGTCATGACGGGTGTCTGGACGATCGCCCCCTTCGACGCACCGGCGGCCGCAGCGCTCGCGCGGGAGCTCGACCTGAGCGAGGTCACGGCATCGGTACTCGCGCGTCGCGGGTATGGCGACGTCGAGACGGCTAGGAGCTTCCTCGACGCCGCGCTTCCCGGCCACGATCCATCCCTGCTGGGCGACATGGCCCTCGCGGTCGAGCGCATTCGGGATGCGATCGCCTCGAGCAAGCGGATCTGCGTCCACGGCGCCTACGACGTCGACGGGATCTGCGCGACCGCACTTGCCGTGTTGCTCCTCCGCGAGCTCGGCGCCGATGTCGTCTGGCACCTTCCGAGCCGTTTCGAGGAAGGCTATGGCGTGTCCAGCGAGACGCTTGCCCGCTTGGCGGACGACGGTGTCGGGCTCGTGCTGACGGTCGACTGCGGCATCACCGCCGTGCAGGAGATCGCGGAGGCGAAGGCGCTCGGGATGGACGTGATCGTCACGGACCATCACCGGCCGGGAGACGTGCTCCCGGACTGTCCGATCGTGGCGACACGTCCGTCGACGTACCCCTTTCCCGAGCTCTGCGGAACGGGAGTCGTCCACAAGCTCGGCGAGGCTCTGCTCGGGCCCGATCATCCGGCGGTTCGCCGAAACCTCGACCTCGTGGCGCTCGCGACGGTGGCTGACGTCGTCCCGCTCGTCGACGAGAACCGCGCCCTCGCGACGGCCGGCCTGCGGGCGCTCGCGTGTAATCGCCGGCCTGGGCTGCAGGCGCTCATGAGAAACGCTCGGGTCGATCCCGCAACCCTCGATGCATCGTCGATCGGGTTCCGGCTCGCGCCGAGGATCAACGCGGCCGGACGGCTCTGCCGGCCCGACATCGCGCTCGAGCTGATCCTCACCGAGGACCCGGGTCGCGCGAAGGAGCTCGCGGAGGAGCTCGAGGTGCTCAACCGCGAGCGTCAAGCGGTCGAGGACCGAATCCTGCGCGAGGCGATCGACCTCGTCGAGTCGTTGCCCGAGGTGAAGCGACGGCGGCGCGGCTATGTCCTCTGGCACGAGGGCTGGCACCAGGGCGTGATCGGAATCGTCGCTTCACGGCTCGTCGAGCGGTTCCATCGTCCGGTGGTTCTCGTCGCGGGCGGTGTGGACGGGTGGAAGGGATCCGGCCGCTCGATCTCCAGCTTCGACCTTCACGGTGCGCTCGCCGCCTGCTCGGATCACCTCGAGCGCTTCGGGGGACACCGCGCTGCGGCAGGGCTCTCCATCGACCCGTTGCGAATCGAGGCCTTCGCCGAGGCCTTCGGCGCCCATGCCGACTCCGTGCTCGACGAAGGAGATCTCGCTCCGGTGACACCGGTCGATGCCGTCGTGTCCGGTCGCGACCTGACGCTTCCGCTCGCCCAGGAGCTCGAGCGGCTGGCGCCGTTCGGGCTCGGGAACCCTGACGTCACGCTGCTTGTTCCCGCGTGCGAGGCGGTTGATCCGACGACGGTCGGGGAAGGCAAGCACCTCCGCTTCCGCGTTCGCCAGCACGGGCACGACGCGGGGACCGCGATCGCCTTCGGTCAGGGATCCCAGGTCGACCGGCTGCGCGCCGAGGGGCGGTTCGACGTCGCCTTCCGGCTCAAGCAGAACCACTGGAACGGGACGGTCGCGCCCCAGCTCGTTGTCCGGCGGCTCTTCGACACGCCGGAGAGCTACGAGCAGATACGAGACCTTCTCGGCGGCTACTGGCGGCAGGGCGAGGAAGCATGGACCCCGGAGGCGCGCCGGATCTTCGTCGAGCTCGGCCTCGATCCCACGAGCCCGGCGCGTCGGCAGCTGCTCGAGTCCGAGACGTTCCGCGCGCTGCTCGAAGCCGAGGCCCTCCCGCGCGCAGCCTAGGCGCGTGACTCCTCGACGTCTTCGACCGCTTGCAGCGGCGGACTGCGGCGCGGAACCGGCGCCGAGTGCACGATCGACGTCGTCGTGAGGCCGTACGGGGTGAAGCGGTCGAGGAGCTCCTCCAGGTCGTCGATCGAGCGGAGCTGGAGCTTGAGGAGGAAGCAATCCTCGCCGGTGATTCGGTAGCACTCGGTGACCTCGGGCGTCTCTTGGGCGATCTCGGGAATCCGCCGGAGCTGGCCTGGGGCGGGCCTGATGCGGACGACCGCACTGACCAGGAAGCCGAGCGCTCTCGGGTCGATCTCCGCGGTGTAGCCGACGATCACTCCGGCGCGCTCGAGCCGGTCCACGCGCTCCATCACCGCGGGCGCCGACATCCCGATCCGGCGTCCGAGCTCTGCCATGCTGAGGCGCCCGTTCTCCTGGAGCTCCTGTAGCAAACGGAGGTTGATTGCATCCAGCAGGTTCGCTTCGTAAGCGTTGGCATCCCGCATCCTTGCTTTCCCAGTCATGTGCGCACGAACTCCTTCGATCGACCCTTCCATGATCGCACGTTTCACCCGACCATGTCGGCATGGCGACGAGACTTCGGAAACGGGCTGCTCTTCCCGCGCCGCGCGCACCCAGGATCGCGCGGATCGCCGAGAGCGCGCCCCCGCACGCGTTCTTCGTTGCCAGCGCGATCTTTCACTACCTCGGACCTGCGTTCGCCGTTCTGCTCTTCGCTCGCGTCGATCCGCTCGGAGTAGCGTGGCTGCGGATTGTGAGCGCGGGGGCGATCTTCGCCGTCTGGCGGCGTCCGTGGCGATCCTTGGCCTCGCTCGACGTAGCGACCCGGCGGCTCCTCCTCGCCCTCGGCGTCGTTCTCGCCGTCATGAACGCCTGCTTCTACGTGGCGATCGACAGGCTCCCACTCGGAACCGTCGCCGCGATCGAGTTTCTCCCGGTGATACTCCTCGCCGCCCTGGGCGCGAGGACGCCGAGAAACGCGCTTGCGCTCGTGCTCGCGGTGCCTGGCGTGTACGTGCTCACCGACGTTCGCCTCGAGGGTGAGCCGGTCGGCGTGGCTTTCGCCTTCGCGAACGCCCTGCTCTTTGCGGTCTACATCGTGCTCGCACACCGAGTCTCCCGCATCGAGTCGATCGGGCGCATCGACGGGCTCGCTCTGGCGATGCTGGTCGCGACCGTGGCGATCACGCCTTTGGGTGCGTGGGGAGCAGCACCGGCGCTTCTCGATCCGGTAGCCCTCGCGGCCGGCATCGGCGTAGGCGTCGCATCGTCGGTCATTCCGTACGTGTTCGACCAGCTCGCCATGGGTCGGCTCAGTCGTTCGACGTACTCGCTCCTGGTCTCTCTCCTCCCGGCGACGGCCACGGTGGTTGGCATCGTCGTGCTCGCGCAGATTCCGTCACAGACGGAGGTGCTCGGCGTCGCACTCGTCGTCGCGGCGGTCGCAATCCACCGCGAGGTCGCCGGTCCCTCGTCTCTCTAGCCGAGACCGGGTCGCGACGGAGCGAGGGCGTCGCGCATCGCGACCGCGAGCCGTCTCGCGAGACGCTGCCTGAGCCAGCGTTTGAGCGGGCGCATGGGCAAGCGGACTTCGCCGCCGCGCGCGCTCCTCCTCCGCGGCAGGAGGATGCACGGGGGACGCTCAGTACACTGAAACTCATGAGCGTCCTCGACGCCGAACGACGTCACGAAGACCTGATCGAAGAGCTGATCGCCGAGGTCGGCTCGTATAACCCCGATGTCGACAGGGACCTCCTGCGAAGAGCGTTCGAGGCGTCCGAGAGGGCCCACGACGGGCAAGTGCGAAGGTCGGGCGAGGAGTTCATCCATCACCCGCTCGGCGTCGCCCGCATCTGCGCTGAGCTCCGGCTGGACGAGCAGACGATCGCAGCGGCGCTTCTCCACGACATCGTCGAGGACACGAGCTCCGACCTCGAGGAGGTTCGATCCGAGTTCGGGCCCGACATCGCTCAGCTCGTCGAAGGCGTCACGAAGCTCACCCGAATCAGCTTTCAGAGCCGGGAGCAGGCGGAGGCCGAGAACTACCGCAAGATGATCGTGGCCATGGCGCGGGACGTCCGCGTGATCCTCATCAAGCTGGCCGACCGCCTCCACAACATGCGCACGATCGAGTACCTCGGAAGGCAGAAGCAGGCCCAGAAGGCGCGCGAGACGCTCGAGGTCTACGCTCCCCTCGCGCATCGTCTCGGGATTCACGCCCTCAAGTGGGAGCTCGAGGACCTCGCGTTTCAGACCTTGCACCCGCGAAAGTACGCGGAGATCAAGGCGATGGTCGCCGACCAGCGAGCGGATCGCGAGGCGCAGGCCGACAAGGCCGGAGCGATTCTCGCGGACGAGCTGGACAAGGCAGACGTCCCGGCGGAAATCATCGGCCGGGCGAAGCACCTCTACTCGATCTACGACAAGATGGCGAAGCGCGGGCGCGAGTTCAACGAGATCCACGACCTGACCGCGATGCGCGTCGTGTGCGAGCGCTCCGGGGAGGAGGGAACGCGCGACTGCTATGCGGCGCTGGGGCTCGTCCACTCGCTCTGGAAGCCGATGCCGGGGCGGTTCAAGGACTTCATCGCGATGCCCAAGCTGAACCGCTATCGCTCCCTGCACACGACGGTGATCGGCCCGGAGGGAAGACCGCTCGAGATCCAGGTACGGACCCGCGACATGCACGAGGAGGCGGAGTACGGCGTGGCCGCCCACTGGCTGTACAAGCGGGGACGAGGTGCGAGGGCCGACGACGAGTGGCTCGTGTGGGTCAAGTCGCTCATGGATTCCCAGCAGGAGGACCAGGACCCGAGCGAGTACATGCGCAGCCTTCGCACCGATCTCTTCTCGGACGAGGTCTACGTCTTCACGCCGAAGGGCGAAGTGAAGGTCCTGCCGTCGAACGCGACGCCGATCGACTTCGCCTACGCCGTCCACACCGACGTCGGCCACCGGACGGTGGGCGCGAAGGTGAACGGGCGCATCGTCCCGCTCCACTACAAGCTCCGCAATGGCGAGTTCGTCGAGATCCTCACCACGAAGTCGGGACGCGGGCCATCGCGCGACTGGGTGAGCCTCGCGTCATCGTCGCGCGCAAAGAACAAGATCCGCCAATGGT
>JACCWU010000272.1 GCA_013697465.1 Actinomycetota bacterium
GGACGGTGGGACTCGCCATACGCGTCCCGGAGCAACCTTGATAAATGGTCTAGCCCGCGCGGTGACGGAGGTGCTGGCCTCCGCCCTCAATCTCAGAACACGTCTCGCGTTGTTCTGCTCGCTACTATGGCTCCGAACTCGGCGTCGAGTAGCTCACTCGCTCGCCTGGAGTGCTCGGCGCTGTCGAAGAGATGGGCATATACCCGGAGGGTGATGTCCGGCGATGCGTGCCCGAGCTGGCGCGAGACAAAGACGACATTCATGCCTTGAGCGACGAGCAGTGAGGCGAAGGTATGGCGGAGGTCGTGGAAGCGGAGGGTCGGGCGACTCGGGTCACCGAGCCCTGCCCGCTCCACGGCGCGCTCCAGCCCCCGGCGGGAGACGTTGCGTCGGTCAAGCCCGGTGCCGAGCGCGGAGGCGAACACGAGGTCGCGTGGGCGCGAGTGGCGCGAGGCGAGGCGGTGCTCGCGGATCAGGCGTCCGAGCGCGGGCATGAGCACGACGTCGCGCATCGCCTGCGGCGTCTTCGGCGCGACGCGCTGACCGTCGCGGTCGAGCTGCTTTCGCACGTGGATCACGCCGTCCCCGAGGTCGACGTCCTGCCAGGCAAGCCCGAGCAGCTCGCCGAGCCGAAGACCTGTGAAGACGGCGATCGCCAGTAGAGGGCGGTAGCGGGGGTCCGCGACGTCGAGGAGCGCAGTGATCTCTCCCCGCTGGAGGATCCGCATCTCACGCCTGCCGGGTGACGGGCGCTCGCCGCGCTCAAGGTGGCGGATGGGGTTGACCGCGATGAATCCGCGGCGGGCGGCGTACGAGAGCACACGCCCGAGCGGGGTGAGCGCGGTTCGGATCGTCCACGCCTTCGAGTCACCCTTCTGCATCTCGGCGATCACGAAGGCGACGTCGTCCTCGGTGATCTCGGCGATGCGAAGACGACCGATGCGGGGGACGACGTGCACGCGGAGCAGGGACTCATAGCTCGCTCGCGTCCTCGGGCGGAGCTGCGTCTGCGTGGCGAGCCACGCTTCCGCGACCTCGGCGAACGTGGCGCGGGTTGGGGAGACGCGCTCACCACGACGGCGGCGACCGTGGATGTCCTCGAGCGCCGTTTGGGCGTCCTTTAGCCCGCCGGACACCGTCTTCCAGCGCTGTCGCCCGTCGCTGTCCCGATACGTAATTTCATAGCGGCGTTTCCCGTCAGCGCCGAGCCGGTAGTAGATGCCACGCCGCCCGTTCACGCGGACGCGTCGGACGTTAGCCTTGGACTGCATCAGGACTTACCTCCTGGTGCCGTGCCCCGGGGCGTGACCGCGCCGCCGGGGCATTTGTCTATTAAGACAACACTAACACCCGACCGCCTACTAACGCAGTAGGCGGGTTGGGGTATTCCGGCTCCCAGGGCGCGCTCGCGGACAGCTGGAAACGAGGTGGAAACGGCTCATCCGCCTCTCGCGGCATGTTGTCTGCCGTTTGCCGCGTCGTGCTCGTGCGGTCCCTCGCGGTACTCATCGAGCCACTCGTCTAGGACGTCTCGCCTGAAGAGGATGCGTCCCCCGTGCTTGTGGTGGGGAATCGCCCTCGCCGCAGTGAGCTTGTAGATCGCGTTCTTCGACCAGCGCAGGTACTCCGCCGCCTCGGCGACCGTCATGTAGGGCGTGACGGTCGTCGTGGTGCTCATGATCTCCGCGACCACGATCGTCGCGACGCGGTCGGCGATGGCTTCGATGACCGACTCGGGCACCGAGAGCACGATTTCCGTCACGAATCCGCCCCCGCAGCATCCTCGCCCGCCTGCCCGCTCGCTGGATTGTGTGAATTGTGCGAGTTGTGCGCGTAGGTGTGGGGGTTAACGATGTATCGAGGGCTGGCGGGACGCCCGGGGCGCGGCGGGGTGAGACTGTCGATCATCCGGATATAGCCGTGCTCCTGAAGAACAGCTAGCGGAGAATCCAGATCGACAGCCTTCGGAAACGAACCTCGCAGCAGGGTGTGGGCGTCCCGCTTGGTGAACTCGGGGCGCGGGGAGTGTTGGAGCCAGTCCAGGACACGACGTGCTCCGTCCAGCTCGGGGTCGCTCCCCATCAGGTCGAACGCCGCTTTGGCGTGGGCGACGAGGTAGTCGGCGATCCTAATCGCCGACTCGATCGTCTGAACCGAGATGAGGTTTCCCCACGCCTTGTGCTCGGCAACGTGAAGGAGCGCAGCGATGCGTATCGTGGCACCCACGAGCTTGTTCGCCCAGTCGGCGATGTGATGAAGGTCTGATCCGGGGCGAAGACGTGGCTCAATCGCTGCCATGAACGACTCGACGCGAGCGAGCGCCGCCGGCGTGAGCGTGAGGATGTGGGCGGTGCCATCCGGGGTGCCCAGATCGACGCCCGATCGCCATCAGCCTCCGCTCGTACTCGGCGGCGACCGACGGCGACACCGTGGCAGGGCGGGCGTCTCGGTAACCGACGGTGCTCGTCGGCAGGGCATAAAGGCAGCGAGCCACGAGTCCGCGCCCCCGGAAGCCGGGCTTGTCAGCGAGGGCGCGGATGACGTCGGGCTGGACGGTCAGTCCGAGCGTGATCGCCGGCTCGGGAATGTGTTCGGGCGCGCGACCCTTTCGGTCGACCCTGACCGCGTCCCCGCTGTGCCCCTTCAGGAAGACGTCGAGGTTCGCCTGCCCTTTGTTATACCGCCCTGCGAGGATCTCGAAGATCCCGCCTTCAGCGCTGAGGACTCCGATTCTTCCTCTCTGCTCGGCGAGGAGCGAGGCGAGTGCCTCGGGGGTTGTGTCGTCGGCGATCAGGCGGGGCGCAACGGGTACCTCGATCGCTTCCGCATCCCGCGCAGCCTGGATCGCATCGTCGAGGAACTGCTGCGGGTTGCCAACGGTCGAGTCTCCCGCTTTCTTCTCGGCATCCGCGGCTTGTCGCTCTGCGATCCGCTTTCGGACGCCTGCCGCTTCGATATCCGGAAGCGCATGCTCGACCAGCTCACGCTCGAGTCGTTCGAGCGGTGCAGTTATCTTTTGGAACACTGCGGACTTGCGCTCGCCCGGCGGCAGCGCTACGACGACGTACAGGTTGACTGGCTCCATCCAGCTAGCGGACATGGACCTCGACCTTCTTTGCGAGAGCCGTGGCGAGAACGGCAAGGACGACCATCGCCGGAAGGTCGCGCGGCGTCTGGGTCTCCTCCGCAACGCCCTCGACGTAGTCACGCAGCCAGCTCGAGAACGCGGCGGTCGGGAAGGCTGGCAGGTGCGAGCTGGCGCGAAGCGGCAAGGGCGGATCCCAGCCGTCGAACCCTCGGGCAGGCAACGAGCTGCTGCCCGTGTCGCCCGGCTCAGCCACGCCCACGCTGATCTCGCTCTCGGCAAGACCGGCTGACTTCTCCGGAGCATCCGGCTGAACGGGTGGAGCGGCGCTGGTCGCCGCGGGAGAAACGCTCGCGCCACTGACGTCGGGCTCTGGCTCGGGTGCCGCCCAGAGCCCGAAGTCCAAGATCGGGTAGTCGTGTGTGGGATCGAACGCCTCGGTCGCGTCGAGGAGCGTCACGAAGTCATCCCAGCTCTTGCCGGAGGTGACGAAGTAGTCGGTCACGTCCGCGTCCGGGGGCGCGTCGATGTCGAGCGTCACGACCTTGACAGACCTCGCAAAAGGAACGAGCCTCGCGGCGACCTTCTTCGCCTCGCTCCTGCCGCGGTCGTCGATGTCGTAGACGAGGACGACGTCCTTGTCGTAGAAGAGCGAGCTCCACTCATCGTTCCAGGTGCCTGCCCCGCCGGTGCCGGTGATCGCTGCCCACTCCGTGTCCGGTGCGAAACGTCGGATCTGCTGGTTGAGGAGGATGCAGTCCTTCTCGCCCTCGGCGATGAAGATGGTCTGCGCCTGAAGGCTGTCGATCTGGAAAAGGCGCGCCCGCCCGTAGCCCTTCTTCCACGAGATCGTCTTGTTCATGCCTTCGGCGAAGGGGTCGTACAGGCGGATGTTGCAGATCAACCCCTCCTCATCGCGGATCGGGATCGTGTAACGCCCTCTCTCCTGGGATGCCCACCATCCGATCCCGTATCGCCGCAACGTCTCTGGCGCCCAGCCGAACTTCTCGGTGGCGAACGCCTTCCGCTCCGCGTCAGCCTCCAGTGCGCGCACGTAGGAATCCCTGACCCTGGCGTCGATGGGCGTCGGATCAGGATGCCGTGAACGTCGGCCCTTGTTCGGGCCTGGCGAAATCCCAATCTGTCGAACGTAAGCCTTGGCCTCGGAGGCTGGTACGCCGCGAATGATCCTCACAGCGTCCGCGAGCGTCCCTCCATTGCCGCTCGCGTGGCAGCACCAGAGACCGCGTTCGAGGTCGATCGAGAGGCTCTCATGGGTGTCGTCGTGGCAGAAGCAGAGCGTGGCGACATTCGGGTTGCCGTGGGAGGGGTGGGGCAGCGTTCGCCCAAGCACCTGCTCCCAGGCGTCGCGGTAGGTCACCTCAGCTCTCCTCCCCCGGCACCGTGGTTCGGTCGGAGAAGGTCACCAGCTCATCCCAGTCGCCCTCGAAGCCCTTGAGGGAGGCTGGGTAAACGGCGAGGAACCTGAGGACGTGGTGGTAGCGGCGCAGCTTGTCGTCGTCACGTGGAAGCCGGACTCCTTGTTCCCAACGTGTCACCGTCGACCTGGAGACACCCACCGCGCGGGCGAGTGCAGCCTGCGAGACACCTTGTTGTGCCCTCAGCGCGCGCCGCTTGTGTGGTGCGGGGAAGGAGCGACGGAGGAGCATCGCGTCGACCAGATCGACCAGAAGAGATGTGCCTTGCTTGTCCATGACACGAGCGTGTCACCATCCCGTCACCGTGAAGAAACGTGTCAAGAAAAGAGGTACGGAGGCAAAACCTCGCTACGAAGAGGACATCACTGCACGGGAGGCGTGGGCGGAGATCGACCTCGACGACACGTGGACTGCGGCGTATCGACTGGTGGAGCGAGAGGGGCAGCTCGTAATCGCCGAGATCCGTGTCTTCCCAACCGTTGGCGAGAACGACCGGGCGTTCGCTCGTTGGGATGGGACGCGCCCGCTTAGGAGGCGCGCGCTCGGGGAGTGGAGCGGCACTTCCCAGGACGTGCCTGACGGCGGGCTTCCCGCAGCTGTGCATCGTGAGGTTGTTCTGCTCGATGCGCTGGAGCGGGCTTATCGCCAGGCCGAGGAAGCAGGATCAATGCTCCCGCCTGAGATCGGGACTATCGCCGGAAGCCGTGTCGAGCCCCGTGGGGGGAAGCGCCGAGACCCTGATCTCCTGGCGCGCGTCGCCATCCTGTACGACAAGGCGGATCGCGCAAGCGACCGGAAGCCGATCCAGTACATCCAGAAGCATCTCCCAGGCTATTCAGCGTCGAACGTGAGGAAGATCGTCCAGGAGGCACGCTATATCGGATTCCTCACCCCAGCACCTCGCCCTGGGGTCTCCGGGGGGCGGGCGACGGCTGCCGCGTATCGGGCGCTTGGGCTCACGCCACCGCCCTAGATCGTGTACGCAGAATGCGCACAATCTGCACAACTGCCAGCCGAGCCGGACAAACCACCAGCAGTCCACCAGCAGTCGGCTGACCGTGTGAAGTCGTGTGGCAGGCGTCGGCGCGACCACCGTCGTGAGCGTGCGGCACTGACGCCGCCTGGGTGAGTACGAAGCTCTTTCACTTCTTACCGACGCGACGATCCGAGCGATCATGGGGTCTGTATCAACCACGCTTGAGGCATGTATCGACGACGTTGCCCGTCAATTCCTGAATCTGTCGCCAGTCGCGCTTCGTGGAGTCGGGGAGGCGGTGGGGGTGGCACGAACTGCCGTCGAGTCGGCGCAAACGGAGTCGGCGGAGAGATGCGCCGCTCGGAACGATCCATGTCCGTGCGGTTCAGGAAAGAAGTACAAGTACTGCCACGGCTATTTTGTCGGCGTAGGCAGCGTCGGAAGCCATAGCCGGCGGGACGACGCGGGCCATGTCGGCCGACGGTGAGGTCGGGCGCGTCGGGTCCGGCACGTCATCGTGGGAATCGTCTCGTCCCTCGCCCTTTCTGAAAAGCTGAGTGTGTGCCCGAGGACCACTTCGGCGAGCCGGTGGCCAGGCGCTACGACGAGCGCTACGCCTATCAAGCCGAGGCTGCCGTCATCGACCCGATCGTCGCCTTCCTCGCGGATCTCGCCCGAGGCGGCGCCGCGCTCGAGCTCGGCATCGGCACGGGCCGGATCGCGCTACCGCTCGCACGGCGCGGCGTACCGGTGCACGGGATCGACCTGTCGGAGGCGATGGTGGCGCGGTTGCGTGCGAAGCCCGGCGCGGA
>JACCWU010000338.1 GCA_013697465.1 Actinomycetota bacterium
TTGGTCTCGGGGACGACATGGGCCGACCTGACGATCGACTCGAGCTGCACGGCTGCCATGCCGACATCGTGCATCGCTGCGAAAAGATCGCGTACGTGGAGAATGCCGACGATCTCGTCGAGCGAGCCCCGGTATACGGGGTAGCGCGTAAAAGGAGACTCGACGACGGTGGTGAGCGCGTCCTCCGGAGGCATGTCCACCGAGATCGCGACGACCTCCGGTCGCGGCACCATCACCGCCGAGACCTCCTTCGAGGCGAAGTCGAAAACCTTGTACAACATCTCTTCCTCGGCTTGGTGCAGCTCGCCGACGTCCTCGGCTGCGGCCACGCTGTGCCGGATGTCCTCGCGGGTATAGGCGATCATCCCCGCGGGTGCCGGTTTGACCCGCAGGAGGCGGAGGAACACGTTCCCGGAGACCTGGAGGAGCCAGACGAGCGGATAAGTGATCCTCGCGAGCCAGTCGAGCGGGACCGCGAGCGCAACCGCAAGCCACTCGGCTTTCTGGAGCGCGACCGCCTTGGGCACGAGCTCCCCGATGACGACCGAGAGGTAGGAGAGAATCGCGAAAGCGATCAGGAACGCCACGGTGTTCGAGAGCGGAGGCTGCATCAGGTCCGAGATCAACGGCTCACCGATCGCACCGAGGAGGATCGCGAAGACGGTGATCCCGACCTGGACGGTGCTGATGAAGCGGACCGGGTCGTCCATGAGCCGCAGCGCGGTGCGCGCCCCGAGGCCCCCGCGGCGCGCGCGTTCCTCGAGACGGCTTCTCCGCGCGGTCACGAGAGCGTACTCGGCCGCGACGAAGATCGAGTTCCCGAGCACGAGTAGGAAGATCACGACGATGCGGAGAGGAGTGCTCACGCGGAGAAGGTCGGGGTCGACACAAGCGGCAACGCCCCCGGAGGGGCGCTGGTACTAGGCGGTAGGTCGTCGCCCACGTAGATCAAGTCGCAGTATAGGTAACCGCCCCGTCGTCCTCGTGTCGCTCGGCAATACCCTCCCACACGAGGCGTTCGGCGTGCGAGAGGGACTCGGCGACCGCGAACCGCCTGGCCGCGGGCTTCAGATCGTCGCCGAAGAGCGCGAGCGAGAGCTCGAAGCCCGTGCGCGGCTTGGTGCCGAGGGCCGCGACCGTCTCCTCGAGCCGTACGCGGTGATGGTCCTGTAGCTCGCGCACGCGGCGCTCAGGGTCGTCGAGCACGTCGCCGTGACCCGGAAGCGCAACGCGCGGCCCGAGCTCCGCCGTCCGCTCGAGCGCCGCGAGATAGTCGCCGAGCGGGTCCGCGCGGCTCGCGGGCCAGAGACCGACCGTCGGTGTGATTCTCGCGAGCAGGTGGTCGGCCGCGACGAGGATCCCGTCCTTCAGCAGACAGAGCTGGCCGTCGGCGTGGCCGGCCGCCCCGATGAGCTCCCACCCGTCGAGCATCTCCCCGGCCTCGACGAGGATCGGATCCTTCTGGTAGCGGATGAACGGCCGGTACACGGAGCTTTGGCCGACGAGCTCCTCCGTCACGTCGTCGGGCGCCCCGTGCAGGCGAAACCACTCGAGCAGCCGTTCCGACCAGGCCGGGTTGCCCCAGACGAGCTCGCATTGCGCGTAGTCGAGAGCCCCCTGGTAGACCGGAGCGCCTGTCAGCTCGTGGAGGTCGGCCGCGGCGCCGACGTGATCCGGGTGGAAGTGGGTCACGAAGATGCGCGCCACCCGACCTCCGGCGCGCTCGAGCTCGGCGCGCCACTGCTCCTTGGCGTCGGGGAGGCCGACGCCGGTGTCGACGACCGTCCACCCGTCGTCGCCCGGCAGGAGGTATGCATGTACATGCCCCGGCCTCGTCGGCAGCGGCAACGTGACCTGCCGGATTCCCCCCGGAAGCTCCGCCATCCCGGCGACTCTAGATATCCACGTCTCCGGACTCGTAGGATGCGGCGCGGTGGGCGACATCGAGGTGCGGCCGTACCAAGACGCCGACGAGCGAGGTTGGGTCGTATGTCGGGTTCTCTCGTTCCTCGACTCGGCGTTCTTCGACGACGTCCGTCGGGAGAAGGAGCGCTACGAGCATCCCGCGATCGAGCTCGTCGCGGAGCGGAACGGCGAGATCGTCGGCCTCATCGACGTCGAGTGCGAAGAAGAGCCTGCAACGATCTGCGAGGACCGACCCGGGCTCGGGGGAATGATCTGGCACGTCGCCGTGCACCCCGATCAGCAGCGCCGCGGCATCGGGACGGCATTGCTCCGCGAGGCAGAGGCGATCGCGAACCGGCGCGGTCTAGCGCGCTTCGAGGCATGGACGCGAGACGACCCGGACGTGCAGGCCTGGTACGAGTCCCGCGGATTCGTGCGCGTCTACTCCTATCTGCACGTCTACGTCGAGCTGGACGAAGGACTGCGAGACGCCTTTCCCGTCACCGACGACGGCCTGAGGCCGGTGAAGCTCTTCGCCCACTACGTCGGCGACCGGCCGGACGACATGCGGCGACGCTTCGCCCGGGTGCACGACGACGTCCTCTACGAGCGCCGACTCGTCTGAAGACGTGGAGCCGGACCTCGATCTCGTCGCCGAGGCCATCGGCTCGCCTCCGAAGTCCTGGGAGCCGGTCCGCTCGGGCTACACGCGGAGTCGAGCATGGCGGATGGAGTCGCCCGACGGCCCCGTCTTCGTCAAGGAAGCGGCGGACGAGGGCTCGCTCTCCATGCTCAGATCCGAGGCGCTCGTCTATTCGAACGTCTCCGGCGCTTTCATACCCGGTTTCATCGGCTTCGCGGACCGGGGCGCTCGGGCCGCGCTCGCGATCGAGTACCTCGACGACGCCCACTGGCCGCCGCCTTACCCCGACCCCGTCGACCCACTATTCGTTGCGCTCGAGACCGTGTCGGCGGCGCGAGCCCCCGCGGAGCTTCGCGTCCAGGCGAAACGATGGTCGCGCTGGGAGCGGGTGGCCGCTGACCCCGAACCGCTCCTCAGCCTGGGAGTCTGCTCGAGGGACTGGCTGGAGCGCTCGCTCGGGCTTCTGATCGAAGCCGAGGCCGGCGCTGACTTCGAGGGCGACGCGCTCGTCCACAACGACGTCTACAGCAGCAATGTCTGCTTCGCCGGTCGAGGCGCGGTGCTGGTCGACTGGGGAGCGGCGGTTCGGGGCTCGCGCTGGATCGACACGGCGTTTGCGGTCCTGAGCGTCCGCGTCGAGGGCGGCCGCGTGCCGATCGTCGACTTCCCCGATGAAGGTCCGTTCGCGGCTGCCCTCAGCGGGCATCTCGCGGTCGAGGCGCCCGAGCCGCTCCCCGACTGGGCGGAGCCGGGCTCGACACTTCGAGCTGACATGGCTCAGGACCTACGCCATGCCCTGCGCTGGGCGGCCGAGAAGCTCGACCTC
Source organism: Actinomycetota bacterium (assembly GCA_013697465.1). Taxonomy (GTDB): domain Bacteria; phylum Actinomycetota; class Thermoleophilia; order Gaiellales; family Gaiellaceae; genus GMQP-bins7. The sequence continues at coordinate 3,375 of JACCWU010000338.1, forward strand.
GAGCCTCTGGGCCAGACGAACCCACGCGCATGTGGTCCCGGATAGGGTCCGACGAACGGCGACCCGGAGATCATGGAGGTTCACAACATCGTCAAACGCTAGACCCGAGCGAGCTCCGCCTCACCCACAAGCGGTGTGACGAGAATCACCGCTGCACGAACATGTGTTCTATATTTACTCCGTGCGCGCGGAGTACCGACTCGAGCCGTGTAAAGCCGCCCTGAACGCTGTCCGCGGGATGCCTTTCCGCTGGTCGCTCAACCCGTACATGGGCTGCGTGCATCGCTGCACGTTCTGTTACGTCCGTGGATTCGAGCGTCGGGCGGACCGGCCCTCGGACGACCGCTACGGACGCTCGATCCGCGTGAAGACGAACGTCGCCGACGTGCTCCGGCGGGAGCTGGCCCGTCCGTCATGGGAGCGGGAGGAGGTGGCCGTCGGCACCGCGACCGACCCGTATCAACCTCCGGAGGGCCGCTTTCGGCTGACGCGGGCCTGCATCGGCGAGCTGGCCCGAGCCTGGACACCGTTCTCGATCATCACCCGCGGGCCGCTCGTCGTCCGGGACGTCGACGTGCTCCAGGAGGCTTCGGCGCGGGTCTCGGTGACGGTGACGGTGTCGCTGCCCACGCTCGACGACCGTGTCTGGCGCACGACCGAGCCCGGGACCGCGCCGCCGCGCAGCCGCCTCGAGGCGGTGCGCCGACTCGCCGCAGCCGGCATCGACGTCACCGTCGGGCTGGCGCCAGTCCTCCCCGGTCTCTCGGATGCGCCAGGACTCCTCGAAGCCGTCGTTCGCGCGGCGAAGGCGGCCGGCGCACGAAGCGTGTGGACCGCACCCTTGAATCTCCGCCCCGGTGTCCGCGAGCACTTCCTGGAGGCGCTAGAGCGGGACTGGCCGGACGAGGTTGGGCGCTACCGGGAGCTCTTCGCCGGGCGTGCCTAGCGCTCACCAGGGAGGATCAAGCCGAACTGCCCCGTAGTATCGCGACGTGGCCAACGAGATCACCTGCCTGATCGCCGACGACCACGAGGTCGTGCGCGAAGGTCTACGGCTGGCGCTCTCCCGGTCTCCGCGAATCCGCGTGATCGGCGAGGCAACCGACGGTCGCTCGGCGGTGACCCTGACCGAGAGGCGACGCCCCGACGTCGTGATCATGGACCTGCGCATGCCGGACATGGACGGCCTCGAGGCGACGGAGAAGATCCTCGAGAAGATGCCCGGCACGGCAGTGCTCATCTTCACCGCTTACGGCGAGCGCTCGCTGCTGCAGCGCGGCCTCGAGTCCGGCGCGCGCGGCTACATCTTGAAAGAGACGCCGCACGAGACCCTCATCCGCGCGATCGAGAAGGTCGCGGCCGGTGACACGTTCGTCGACCCGGGGCTCATGGCGGAATTCGTGGCCGGGCGCGGTCAACTGGACATTCTCACCCCTCGCGAGCGCGAGATCCTCCAGCTCCTGGCGGACGGGATGTCGAACGTGGACGTGGCTGCAAAGCTCTTCATCAGCCCGGAGACGGTGAAGAGCCACGTCCGCCACATCCTTGCGAAGCTCGAGGCCGATACCCGCACCGAGGCGGTGGCCATCGCGCTGCGCGAGGCGATGATCGACTGACTGGGGTCCAGTGAGCGCCGAGAAAGCCGAGCGCGCCCTTCTCGCCGAGCGGATCATCGCCGAGCAGGACGAGCGGCGCCGGCTCGCCGAGCTGATCCACGACGGGCCCGTCCAGCATCTCGCGGCAATCTCGCAGATGGTCGATGCCGCTCTTGACTCCGTCCGCACGGGGGATCCGGCGCGCGCGGCCGAGATTTTGTCGCGAGGCCTCGTGCTCGCACGGGAAGCGGCTCAGGATCTCCGCTCGCTCTGCGACGACCTCGAGCCGCGCGCGCTCAGCGAGCTGGGATTCGCCGCGGCGATCGAAGCGGTTGCGCGGCGAATCGCCGCGCGCAGGCAGATAGAGATCCACCTCGAGGTCGATCACGGCGACGAGCTCGGCGAGCACGCCCAGACCGGCCTCTTCCAGATCGTGCGCGAGGCGATCGAGCAAGCTGTCCGTCGAGGCGCTCTCACCCACATCGACGTGACGATCGTCGCGCTCGACGGAGGCGGTGCCGCGCTCTCGGTGTCGGACGATGGATCGCCCGAACGCCGCAGCGCGGTGCTCGAGATGCTCGCCGAGCGAGCCGCGACGCTCAACGGGCGCTTCAGCTCGGAGGCGCGCTGGCCGCGCGGATCAACGATCCGGATCGAGCTTCCTCCCTCGGCGGCGCGCCGCTAGGATCGCGAACGTGGATGCGGCCACGAACGGCAGAAGCGGCTTCCTCCTCTTCGTCTGGTCAACGACGGGCTACTCGCTGGTCGAGCAACCGGGAGAGCCGCCCCAAGTCGGCGCCGAGATCGAGGACGGCGAGCGGCGCTATCGCGTCACCAAGGTCGCGCCGTCGCCGCTCCCCGGCGACTCACGCGTCTGCGCCTACCTGCTCCCCGCCTGACCGCCGCGCGCCCTACTCGAGCGGCTCGTTGTGGACGTCGTGCTCCTCGGCGTACGTGTCCACGAGCGGGTTGATCTTGTCGGCCTCCGGGAACGCATAGTTGATCTCGACGAAGGCGTTCCACTTGTCCGGAAGGGCGTCCTCCGGAAAGATCGCCTCCACGGGGCACTCGGGTTCGCATGCGCCGCAATTTTTGGTGGTGACTCCACCCGCCAGCGCGAACTCGTGCTTGCCGGGTACGACCGCGCAGAAGGTGTCGGCGTCGTCGGCCTCCTGCGATTCCACTCGCATCACCCGCCAGAAGACCTCCCGGGTCGCCAGATAGAGCCAGCGGATCGGCCGGCTGCGCACGCCGAGGTTCGTCTCGAGGCTCCCTTCCTGACCAGAACCGACTGCCACATATCCCGCGAGCGGAGCAGCGCGCTCGAGCCAGGCGAGCGCTTCGTGGTCCGTCGACCGGAGGCGCCAGGAGCCAGCTTTCACCGGATCCCCGTCTGCGGCGAGCCAGCCGTCGACGAAGCCGGCGATGTACTCCGCGTCCGCCGTCTCGGGAAGCAGGCGCTTCACATTGGCGCAGGAGCGCACGACGCCTGTGCCCGCATATCCGGGATGGACGTCGAGCCACGGTGAGAAGTTCACCTGGTCGAAAAAGCCTCGGTACTCCGCCATCCGCTCGCCGTAGAGCTGCACGTAATGGAGGTGCTCGCCCGAGCGAATTTCCTGCTTGTTCCAGGGTCCGTCGCCGAAAACCAGGCCGTGCAGGATGCCGAGACGATACGTCTCAGAGTCCCGCGACGGCCGCGCACTTACGGCCGGAACGAACTGCCCGACTGCAAGCGAATCCGTTCTCTGGCCGTCGTTGAGGATCCATTGGTGCGTCGGCGTCGCCGAGATCGTGCGCCGAAACCTCGAGATGTTGCGTGTCGTGAGTCGTGTGCCGCCGTAGGGATCGCGCTCCTCGAACGCAGGTGCCAGCTCGATCTTCACGAGCGGCCTGCGCCGGAACCGCTTCACCACCGCCGGCTTGAAGCCGGAGTCGGTCAGGACACGGGTCGACTTGTTCTCGAGCTCTGCGAACGTACGCAGGCCGTGGGAGGTAATGAGCTGCTCCGACGGCGCGAAGCAGTCGATGCACTCCTCCGGGTCGATGATCAGGATCCGTGCGAACTCGTGGATGCAGTCAACCGGGCAGACGTCGACGCACGACTTGTCTTTGATGTCGATGCAGGGCTCGGCGATGATGTACGTCACGCGGGCGAGTCTAGCGAGACGGCTGCTGCCCCAGACCCCCAGCGGAGAGGCTGCTAGGACACGCCGATGAGCTCGGAGACGAGCTCCGGCGCGCGCTCCACGAGCGCGGATTTCACGATGACCTGGTCGAAGCCCGCCGTGTGCGCGCGCCGGAGCCCGGCACGGTCGGTGTGGTTCGTGAACCCGATGATCGGGATGTCCGGCCATGCGTCGACGACCTCGTCGGGCTCGACTCTGGCGATGTCGGTGATCACAAGATCGGGCGCGTGCACGCTGTCGCTCGTCACGAACCGGTGCCCGGAAAGAAGCCCCTCCAGCTTCCCTCGGAAGAACAGGTCGACCCCGATCAACAGGATCGTCGCCACGCGCCGACACTCTAGTCATTGCGCAAGATCGAAATCAGCTAGCGCAGATTCCGATCGCGCGAAAATCCCTGAAGACGGCCGCTTTGCGGCCGTGCGGTTGCTCTCTCCATCAGGCGCCAGTATTGCGCAAGACCGGAATCAGCTAGCGCAGATTCCCGTTTGTGTGCAAGGCCGGAATCCGCGAGCGCGGATTCCGGCGCCGCACAAGAACCGTGGCGCGCGAAATCCCTGAAGACGGCCGCTTTGCGGCCGTGCCGCTGCTCTCTCCATCAAGCGCCCGGCGACCGATAATCGTGAGATGAGTCTCGCTCGCGGTCTCGAGCTCATGCGCGCGGGCGCCTACTTCGAGGCACACGAGGAGCTGGAGGACGAGTGGCGCGACGCGCCGACGGAGGAGCGTGACTTCCTCCAAGGACTCGTCCACGTAACCGTCGCGTGGCATCACGCGAGCCGGGGCAATCGGCCGGGATGCGAGCGCCAGCTAGCAAAGGCAACCCGTCGGCTCGACGCCTATCTCCCGAGGCACCGCGGGGTCGATGTCGCAGCCGTCCTCGCGCAGGTCGCGGTTGCGAGGCGGAAAGCCGCCGCCGCCGATCTCGATCTCGGGGAGGTCGACGTCTAGAAAGCCGGCTCGATGCCGAGCCAGTTCAGGAACCGATTGAGGTACACGCGCAGCACGTAGAAGCGCTCGAAGAAGAGGAGCAGACCGAGGGCGACCATGATCGCGCCGCCGCCCACCTGAATCGCCCGGTAGTGGTCGCGGATCCCGCGAAACGCGCCCATCGAGCGGGTGAACACCGCAGCCGTGAGGACGAAGGGCACGGCGAGGCCGAGCGAGTAGACGCCGAGCAGCAGGCCGCCTTCGACAACCGTGTCGGCAGAGCCGGCGAGCACGAGGATGCCCGCAAGAACGGGCCCGATGCACGGCGCTGCGCACACGGCGAACGCGCCCCCGAGCAGCACGCGAGAGCCGCGGCTGCGCGCTCCCTGTAGCAGCCCTGCCCCCACGAGTCGCTCGGGCCACGGGAGAAGCCCCATGAATGCGAGGCCGAACACGACGAGGATGAACCCCGCGATCTTCTCGAGCAGGAACTGATCGTCAAACAGGCTTCCGCCGACGAGCGCGGCGCCGATGCCGAGCGCGACGAAGAATGCAGTGAAGCCGAGAACGAATGGCAGGCTCGCGACGACCACGCGGCGGCTCGTACCCGGTTGTCCGAGCTTGTCCGCCTCAACCGCCGACACGGCCGACAGGTAGCCGGGCACGAGCGGGAGCACGCAGGGGGCGAGGAAGGAGACGAAGCCGGCGAGGAACGCGACCGGTATCGAGCCGACGTCCATCTCAGCTCAAGGCTCGAAGCGCGCGAGCTCCTCGTCGAGGCGGCGCTCGAGAATGGGATCGAGCGGCTCCTCGCCCGCACCGGGTGGCCCGCGACGCCTGCTCCAGCCGCGGACGAGCACGGCGAGCACTATCGCTCCGACCGCGAGCGCAGCGAGCGGAAGGAACCACGCGAGCAGGCCGAACCCGCTCTTCGCAGGGGTCGCGAGAACACCCTCTCCGAACTGCGCGACGAGCGCATCCTTGATCTCCTCCTCGCTGTCGCCGGCCGCAATCCGCTCGCGGATGAAGAGCTTCATGCGCTCGGCGACAGGAGCGTTCGACTGGTCGAGCGTCGTCTCGCAGACGGGGCAGACGAGCTCCGCCTCGAGGTCCGCGGCCCGAGGCGGGTCGGCCGCGGCTGCCGGTGCGGCGGCAGCGAGAGCACAGACGACGACTGCGGCAAGCCGGGCGTTCATTGCTCGAGCGCGCTACTCACGGCGCCACGTAGGCGCTCGCGATCCTCGTCCGAGTTCACCGCGCCGACGAATGCCTCGGTGACCTGCCCTGCGCGGTCGACGACGAACGTCTCGGGAAAACCGGTGATGCCGTAGGGCTCGAGCGTGGAGCCCCGACCGTCGAAGACGGTGGGAAACGTCAAGTCGAACTTGCGTATGAACGATCGCGCGTCGCGCCGAAAGTCCTTGGCGTCGACCCCGACCACGACGAGACCGTGGTCCCGGTGCTCTCTCCACACCTGCTCCAGGAAGGGTGCCTCCTCCTTGCACGGGATGCACCAAGAGGCCCAGAAGTTGACGACGACGGCCTTTCCGCGAAGCTCCGCCAAGCTGAGGTCTCCATCGCGATCGAGCCGCTCGAGCGTGAAGTCGGGCGCCGGGGGCAGGTCACCGCGAGTCGCGGCACGAGCGAGACCGCCGCCTTCGTCTTCGACGAGCTTCCAGAGGAGAAGCGCGAAGAGCAGGACGACGAGCCCGACGGCCACGCCCTGGGCCACGAGCAGCAGCCGCCGACCCATGCGCTACCTGGAGAGGATGAACACCGGCGTCCCGACGTCCACGTGCCTGAAGAGCCACTCGGCCTCGGGGATGCGCATCCGGATGCAGCCGTGCGACGCGGAGTAGCCGATGGACGCGGCGTCCGGCGTCCCGTGGATGCCGACGTAAGGCGCCGACAGACCCATCCAGCGCGTGCCGAGCGGGTTCCCCGGGCCAGGCGGCACGGGATCCGCGTCGGCCGCCCAGTCGGACGGGGGCGGGTACCACCACGGGTTGAGCTGCATGTTCACGATCTCGTAGTTACCCGTCGGAGTCGGGTACGACGCCTGCCCGGTCGCAATCCCGAACTTCCGCACCAGCTTCTCCTTGACGTAGTAGAGCAGCGTCTTCGACTCGCGGAGGATCACGATCGACGGGCCGAGCTTCGCGTTCAGGACCTTGGGCTTCAGGGCCTCGAAGTCGAGACCGATCGGCTCCCGGAGATGCCTCGCGAGCGCCTTGCGGATCGCGAGCGCATTGCGGAGCACCTTGAGCCGGCGCCCGGGCTCGGCCTCGATGACTCGCGGCTTGAGGCCGCGCAGCACGACACCCGCGTCGACCGCCTCTCGATCGAAGCGAGCCGCCGTGCGCTCGAGATAGCCGCGGAGCTTCGCCCGCGAAATCTCCACGTCGAGTGGAATGTGCACTCCGGGCCTCGCGCTCTTGGCCCGCAGAACGGCCTTCTCGATCCGGGCGTGGGCCCCGAGCTCCTGTGGGGCGGCGCGAACGCGACGGGTCGGGCTGACGACGAGAACGAGCGGCTTGGAAAACCGCCTCTTCAAGAGCTCGCCCGCTGTCCGCGGGGTCATCCAGCCGACGGCCAGATCTCCGACAGTGACCCCGGATGCGATGAGCAGCGGCTTCGGCGGATCCGGCTCGGGGTCGGTCGGCGGCGGCTCCGTCGTCGGCGGCGGCGGCTCGGTGCTCGTGTCGGTGGTTCCCGTGTCGGCACCAGCCGACGACGCCAGCGCGAACGCCGATGCGAAGCCGACCAGCGCACAGGCTGCGAGCAGACCGACGACAACCGCGACGAATCCTCGTCTCACGGTTGCAGTGTAGTGGCGAAGATGGCCGGATTGTCCACCACGATCGCGTCCACGCCGGCCGCGTCCAGCCGTTCGAGATCGCGAGGAGTCTGAACCGTCCAGGCAACGACGGGAACGCCCAGCTCGTGCGCGCGCCTGACCGTCCTCGTGCTTACCAGCAAGTGGTGCAGAACGAGGGCTGACGCGCCGGACCTGGAGAGCAGCGTCGCGACGAACGCAGGGACGATCGGGCGGAGAACCCGCAACCCCAGGGCGATCATCGGCTCCGACCCGCGGCGACCGGCGATTCCGATTCGATCTCTGGGAAAGGCAACCCCGGTTCGGACACGCGGCTCGAGCTGCGCAAGGCGACGTAGCGCCCGCACGTGGAACGAGCTGACGAACGTCCGCTCGAGCAGGCCTCGGCGACGCAGGGCCGCGAGCGTCCCCTCGACCGCTCGCGGCGACTTGAGATCGACATGAACACCTACGTCCGGAGCCTCGTCGACGAAGAAGTCGAGCGCGTCGTCGAGCGTCGGGAGCTCGGGCGCGGTTTCCCGTAGCGCGGCGAGCGTCTGGCCACGCATCGAGCCGCGGGCCGCGCCGTGGCTCACTTCGTGCAGGTCGTCCGAATGCGCGAGCACGAGCTCGCCGTGCTCGAGCTCGAAGACGTCGAACTCGATCAGGTCCACCCCCGCCTCGACCGCCGCCCGGAATGAGCGCAGTGTGTTCTCGGGCGCGAGTGCAGCGGCTCCCCGGTGACCGATGCGCAGAGGACGGCCCTCTCGGCGCTCCAGCGAGATCATTGTCTCGAGAGTTACGGCCTCGTGGGGAGGTAATCCTCCTCGAGCCGCCCACCGCGCGCGGCGAACGAGACGATCATGCGGTCCGTCACCCACTCGACCGGAGCCCGGTCGTCCGTCCACGCGCGCCCGGTCGCCTCGAGCGGGCGGGCATCCCGTGCGAGAAGCTCCCGCAGCGGAGCGAGCGCGCCAGGTCCGGTCTCGAGCCGGGTGCGGAGCGCAGCGGGCGACACGGGCTCGGTCAGGCCGAGGACGATCGTGTTGAAGCGGAGCGCCGGCCATTCGAGCACCCGCGGGAGCTCGGCCGCGAGTGTTCGCCCGATCGCACTGACCAGCCGCTTGTCGCCTGGGACGGCAGCGACGTTCAGCGCCACGATCCCTCCGGGCGCAAGTCGCTCGCGCACCAGCGCGAAGAATTCGCGGGTCGCGAGGTAGAACGGCACGTACGGCTGGTGGTAGGCGTCGACGACGATCAGGTCATAGCGCTCGTCGGTCGAGCGCAGGAAGGGCCGCGCATCCGCGTCGTGAACCGTCAGCCGCGGATTGTCCTCCAGCCCGAAGTAGCGGCGGCCGACGCGGCTGACCGCGGGATCGAGCTCAACACCGTCAATCTCCGCCTGCGGGTAGTAGACGCCGAGCGCACGGGCGGTCGTCCCGGCGGCGTTCCCGAGGATCGCCACGCGCTCGAGCTCACGACCGAGGAGCGGAGGCAGCGCGAGGTAGGCATCCCAGACACCGCCGGTCAAGACCGAGTCCGGCCGCCACACCGAGTGCACGGCCACGCCCTCGTTGAGGTAGAGAAGCCGTCGCCCGTCCGAGCGCTCGACCACCTGGATGTACTGGTGGTACGACGTCTCCTCGTGAATGAGGCCGGACATGGCCTTCACCGCCCCCGGGGGAACGGCGACGAGGGCGGCGAGCACTGCCGCGACGACGAGGTATCTCGCACCGAGCAGGAAGCAGGACGAGGCTGCGAGCAGTGCCGCGATCACGAGGAAGGTCCGCTGCGTCCCGATCGCGGGAATCAGCACGAGCGCCGGCAGGAAGGTCCCGAGCAGCGATCCGGCGGTGGACAGCGCGTAGAGCCGGCCTGCGACCGCGCCCGCGGTCGCGATGCTCGAGACCGCAAGCCGAATCGCGAACGGCGAGACCATCCCGAGCAGGACGACCGGGGGCGCGCAGAGCAGGAGGACGGCGACGAAGCTCCCTACCACGGCTCCGGCGGTGGCCTCGTCGAGTCCCTCGACCGTGAGGTCGAGGAACGGCCTCGCAACGAACGGGATCGCGGCCACGAACACTGCGGCGCCGAGCACGAGGAGCCCGAGGAGCGGCGGTTGTGGCCGGCGGTCCGCCACGCGGCCGCCCAGCCAGTAGCCGAGCGCGAGGGCAGCGAGCACGATGCCGATGAGGTTCGCCCACACGATCGTGGACGAGCCGAAGTACGGAGCGAGCAGTCGCGACGCCGTGATCTCCGTCCCGAGCGCGCCGATCCCTGCCCCGAAGACGAGCGCGCTCAATGCGAGGTCGCCTCGCCTTCCGGTCACGGAGTTCACCCGGCGTTTACAGCCCGAAGATCCGCTCGATCTCGCCCAGCGTTCGCGCCGCCAGGAAGACCGCGGCCGCAAGCACGAGCAGGAAGACGAACCAGAATCGAAAGCTGGCCCAGCGCCGCTCGCGATGGCGTCGTTCGCGCGCCACGCGCCGGGCGCGGTGAAAGCGGTACGCGCGGTCGATCGCTCCCGGATCGTGCTGGGGCGCTTCTTCGGGCGCGGCTGTCTGTCCCACCTTCGCCACGCGAGAAGTGTAGGAGGAAGCGCACCGCGTGCGAGCACGCTCAGCCGGGCGAGGCGCCTGAGCTCCTGCGCTGCTCGACGCTGCGGTACAGGCCATGCGGCCGCCCGGAACGCAATACTCTTCGCTTCATGGACACCTCCGAGGGACGCTCCAGCCGCTCACGGCTGCCGCTCGCGGCTGGAGGCATGGCGGCGCTGAGCGGTCGCCTGACGTTCCTGTTCGGGCTTCTTCTCTCGGTCTCGACGCTCACCGGCTGGTACACGGGCGAAGGGGAGGGGACGACGGTCTCGGTCATCGGCTGGCACACCGGGACGATCGGGAAAGTCGTCCTTTTCCTCGGCCTCGCGGCAGTGCTGCTGGTGGCCCTTCGAGAGTTCGGGGTGGAGACACCCGCCGCGGTCCCGGCGAGCCTCGTCGCAATCGCGATCGGCTCGGTGGCGACTGTCCTCGTCCTCGTGCGGCTGATCTCCATCCCCGAGGACTTCTTCTTCGCGAGTCGCGGCTTCGGGATCTGGATCAGTCTCGTCTGCGCGGTCGGGATCATCGTCGCGGGCCTGCTCGAAGCCTCGGAAGACCTTTAGTTTCGGCAAGATCTGGAATCGGCTAGCGCCGACTCCAGATCGCCAGAATCC
>JACCWU010000340.1 GCA_013697465.1 Actinomycetota bacterium
CCCCTCGCCACTTGCGCGGAGATCGTGGTGGTTACGCCGCCGCGGCCTCGGCACGGGCGAGCGCGAGCGCTGCGCCCTCGCGCAGCCCGCCGCGCCCGACCTCGAGATCCGAGTCCAGGCGGCGCCCGATCTCGGCCAGCACCAGTGTGCCCCCGAGGAGCGTCTCGGCGCGCTCGGGCGTAATCCCGTGCGGCTCGGTAATCTCCTCCACCGGCACGGTGGAGAGGTGCGCAGCGAGCTCTTCGAGCGACTCGACGCTGAATCGCTTGCCGATGACGCGCCCGACCGCGCGTGCGGTTCCACCGACGGCGAGCGCCGTATCGGGCTGCGGGGGACCGAAGTCCGCAGCCATTTGCTCGATCTCGCGACGGGCGCTCGCGACGCGTTCGACGCCGGGTGGATTCTCGCCGAGAAACGCGCGAGTCACGCGCAAAGCACCGGCGTCGATCGAGCGCACCCATTCGGGGCCTATCGTGGGGTGTCCCACCGCCAGCTCGCACGAACCTCCGCCGAGATCCACGACGGCCACAGTCTCGGGCGGATCGTCCATCCGGGAGACCGCACCTTCCCACGCGAGCCTGCCCTCGTCGTCGGCACTGAGCACGACCACGGACGAGCGCGTCGCCTTCGCCAGCACTCGAACGAGCTCTTCGTGGTTTTCGGACTGTCGGCCCGGCGCCGTGACGATCGTCTCGAGGCACTCCGCGCCGGCCTTCCGGGCGGCTCTCGCATACTTCCCGGCGACCGAGCGCGTCTCCTTCAGCTTGCGCGAGCCGATGCGGCCACGCCGGAACGCATCGTCGCCGAGCCGCATGTACACCCGCTCGCGGTGGAGCTGTTCGACGCTCCCACCGTCGACCCGAGCGACGAGGAGACGAATCGAGTTCGATCCGACGTCGATGATCGCGACGTTCACTTCGGGGATTGTTCCCGGTGCACCGGCTGCCTGTCGAGGTCGTTGCCAGCGGGAGTCATCGCACGCCCGGTCGGTCTGCGGGTTCCCGGCCGGGCGCACTGTCATGTGGAACCGGTGAACCGCTCTCGCGTCTCAGGCGCTGGCGGGGGCCAGTCGGCGAGTCTCGTACCGGCGGCCGACGAACGCTGCGGTCGCGATCGCAATCGCCAGTGCGAGCACGATGAAGTCTCCGCCCTCGACTCGTGTCACGAGCTGCATGAGCCCGCCTACGAGGGCTGCCATCGGGATCGTGAAGATCCAGGCCAGGAGGATGTTCCCCGCGACGCCCCAGCGCACCGCGGAGAAGCCGCGGATCGCGCCTGCGCCAAGAACGGAGCCGGAGATCGTGTGCGTCGTCGAGACGGGAAAGCCGTAGTGCGCGGTCCCCCAGAGGATGCCGGCGCACGCAGTCTGGGCGGCGAAGCCCTGCGGTGGGTCGATCTTCGCGATCCGCTGCCCGAGCGTTCTGATGATGCGCCAGCCGCCCGCGTAGGTGCCGGCGGCCATGGCGAGCGCCGCCGAGACGATCACCCAGAGCGGCGGCCGTTCGAAGTCCGACGAGAGGTCTCCAGATGCCACCAGCGCGAGCGCGATGATTCCCATCGTCTTCTGCGCGTCGTTCGTCCCATGAGTGAAGGCGACGAACCCACCGGAGAGAAGCTGCGCTCGGCGGAAGAATCTGTTCACGCGCGACGGCGATCGGTGAGCGATCAGCCAAGTGATCGCGAAGATCAGCACGAACGCAATAGCGACCCCTGCGAAGGGAGCGACGAGCGAGGGTACGAGCACTTTCTCCCTGATCCCTCCCCACTGCACCACGTCCCAGCCCGAGGCGAACACCGCCGACCCGAGCATCCCGCCGACGAGCGCATGACTCGAGCTCGACGGGAGCCCGTAGAACCAGGTGACGAGGTTCCAGGTGATCGCGCCCACGAGACCTGCGAGCACGATGCTCAGCGTGATCGCCTCCTGGTCGACGATTCCCTTCGCGATCGTCGCCGCGACCTCGAAGGAGACGAATGCCCCGGCGAAGTTGAGGACTGCCGCCATCGCGACCGCGGCTCTGGGGCTCATGGCGCGCGTCGAGACCGTCGTGGCGATCGAGTTCGCCGTGTCGTGGAAGCCGTTCGTGAAGTCGAAGAAGAGCGCGACGGCGACGACGGCGACGAGCGTTGCGTCCATGGGCGGCGCCTATGCGTTCTTCACGACGATGTTCGCGATGACGTTCGCCGCCGTCTCGCAAGCGTCGAGTGCGCGCTCGAGGCCCTCGTAGATGTCCTTCCAGCGGATGACGATCAGCGGGTCGATCCCCTCGTCACGGAAGAGAGATGCGAGCGCGTCGCGGAGAATGCGATCGCCCTCGTCCTCCAGCCGCTTCAGCTCGATGAGAGCTTCCTGGACTCCGCTCATCCCTTTGAGGTTGTCGCACGCGAGTGCGAGCTGCTCGCAGGCTCGCACAAGCACCGCGCACTGCTCGACCGCGTGTCGCGTGGGCATCTCGACCCCGTACAGACCGAGGAGGTCCGACGCCTCCTCGAGGTAGTCGACGACGTCGTCGATCTCCGTCGCGAACAGGAAGATGTCGTCCCTGTCGAACGGCGTGATGTATTGGGTGTTGAGCAGCGTGATGAGCTCGCGGGTGATCGTGTCGCCCTGCGTCTCGACCGCCTTCACCTGTTCCTGGGTGACGCCGGAGCTCGGGTACTCGCGAAATCGGCGCTCGACGAGACGCGCCGTCTCGAGCGCGTTCTCACCGGCTCGGGCGAAGAGCGTGAAGAACTCGGTCGTGCGCGGAGTGAGGCTGATCTTCATGTGCGCGCGGCACGTTAACCGAACCGAGACATTTGAGCCGGTCGCGCGCGCCGCGGAGACGGGCGGCCTGCGGCGTCACGCCAGCGCGTCGACGAGGAGCGACTGGAAGTGCGCGATGAGCTGCTCGGACTCGAGCATGAGCCGCCCCTCGTCGAGCAGGCCCGACCGAACTCCGGCTTGGACGCGCTCGACGAGAACCCGATCCTCGGCACCGACCTGGGCGTCGAAGGCGAGCATCTCCCTGATCCAGATGTCGTCTGCATCCGGGGCGACGAAGTAGTCGAGGAAGCGATAGGTGCGCTCGGGCGCGAGCGGGACGATGGGGCCGATCGAGAAGTTGGGTCGCCCGGGCATGACGTTGACGACTGTGCCGGGGAAGAGCAGGTGAAACTGGCTGCGCTCGACCTCGCCCCTGGGATCGTACGAGCCGCGCGGCTCCGGCCTCGGCGGCCCGTGCTGAGACATGCGGAAGCCGCTGGTCTCGAGGAGGTAGGCGTCCGGAGAAACGTTCATCACGGCCGAGAAGCCGGGATGTGCCACCGCGCAGTGGTAGCACTCGAGGAAGTTCTCCGCGCAGATCTTCCAGTTCGCCTCGTACTCGGTCTCCGCGCGTGTGAGAAAGCGGAGCCCGTCCACGTCGATTCCCGCCGCCGCGACCCGCTCGGGAACGTCCTCGAGCGACTCCCGGAGCGACGGTGCCTCGAGATCGGGATTGACGAACACGAACGGCCCCCACGTCTCGAGCTGCAAGGGGACGAGCCCAAGCTCCTCGTGCTCGAGCCCCCCTTCACGCTCCGACCGCGGCGCTTTGAGCAGCCGCCCGTCGAGCCCATAGGTCCAGGCGTGGTACGGACACTGAAGCGTCTCACGCCGGCCCGAGCCCTTGCAGACGATCGAGCCGCGATGGCGGCAGACGTTCAGGAAGGCGCGAAGCGTCCCGTCTCCGTCGCGGACGAGGAGGACGGGGACGTCGCCCGCGCGAGACGTGTGGAACGAGCCTGGCTCCGCCACCTCGTCAGTGCGACCGACGTACTGCCAGAAGCGGTGGAAGATGCGGTCCAGCTCGAGCTGGAGCACCGCAGGATCGACGTACCAGCTCCAGGGAATCGTGCGTGCGGCGGTAACGCTCATCCATCCGAACGCTACAGCGTGCTCAGGCCGCTACGCGCGATAGCTCGAGGTCGAAACGGGCGAGGTAAACGGGGCGTGGCGAGCGGAGGTAGTCGACGAGAGCCGACTCGTCGTGGGGACTCGGAAGCAGCGTCTTCCATCCCGCGAGGTGCTCGGCGCGATGGAAATCTCCGGCCGCAACCGCTGGAAGCCCGGACTCGGCGACCCAGCCGAAGAGCTGCGTACGGTTGAAAAGCTCGAAGCGGTGGACGAGCCCGCGCAGCTTCTCGTCGCGCGCGAAGCGCTTCGTGAGGCGCGTGCTCGCGTGCGCGGGCTGGTCGCCGTACGGGTGCGCCGCGATGATCGCGGCGCCGGCCTTGGTGGCCGCCTCGATTGCCTCCGTGATCCCGAGGTCGACGGAGACGAAGCTTCGCAGCCCGATCGCCAGCGCATGCGCCGCGAGCACGGGTTCCTCGTCGTTGAATGTCAGCTCGAGCCCGGGAACGACGAGCATGCCGTACGTCTTCCGGGCTCGTGCCGCTTCACGCTCGATGTCCGCGAGGTAGTCGTCCCAGGACGTCTCGTCCACGGAGCGGAAGCGGATACCCTCGCGCGCACGCCACGGGTCGTCCGTGCGGACGACGTGATCGGTGATGCACAGGACGTCGAAGCCGGCGCGTCCATGCAGGTCGACGAGCTCCGAGAGCGGCAGCTCCCCGTCGCTCCAGCGCGAGTGCGCGTGCAGCTCGCAAAGCAGGGGCCCGAGGCTTCTGCGCATCCACGGACATGCTTGCGGCGTCGCTTCGGTGCGTGGGGAGAAAAGTGGTGCATTTCCAGGGAAGAGCAAGGGAACGCGGATGGTGGAGCTCGCGTTCGGTTGCCGCAGACTCGACACATCTCGGCCCGCACGCGAGGCCTGCGTCCGTACACTTCGACCGTGCCTGCGGCCTCACTCGTCGAGTCCGCCGAACAGACGCTCGGCCCGATCACGCACGCTCGAAACCTCGCGTGGTGGGACGCGAACGTCGATGCGAGCGCCGAAAACGAGCGACGACGCGCGGACACCGAGCTCGAGTTCTCGAACGCGCTCGCCGACGCGGATCTCTATGCGTCGCTCGAGGCGGCTCGGGCGAACGGCGGCTCGGACGGTCTCGTACGGCGCCAGCTCGACTTGCTGCGCGATCTCATGCTTCCGCACCAGGTGCCCGCGGCTCTACGCGAGCGAATCGTCGGGCTCGAAGCGTCCGTCGAGGGGCGCTTCGCGAGGCACCGCGGGGTTGTGCGCGGCGAGGAGCTCGACGACATCGCGATCAAGCGAATCCTCCGTGAGAGCGACGACGTGGACGAGCGGCGCGAGGCGTGGGAAGCCTCGAAGACCGTCGGGGCCGCGGTCGCCGAAGACGTCCGTGAGCTGGCGCGGCTCCGCAACGAGTCGGCCCGCTCGCTCGGCTACCGCGACTGGTTCGCCCTCTCGATTGCGGCTTCGGAGCTCGACGAGGAGAAGCTCTTCGCAACGCTCGAGGCGTGCGACCGAGCCACGGCGGAGCCGTTCGCGCGCTGGAAGGTCGCCCTCGACGCTCGGCTTGCCTCGCGCTTCGGGTGCTCGACGAACGAGCTTCGGCCATGGCACTACGCCGATCCGTTCTTCCAGGAGCCGCCCGCGGAGGGATCGCTCGACCTCGACCCCTTCTTTCGCGACCGCGACATCGTCGAGCTCGGCAACCGGACGTTCGACGGACTGGCCATCGACGTCGCCGGGACCCTCGCCCGGAGCGACCTCTTCCCACGGCAGCGCAAGTGTCAGCACGCCTTCTGCCTCGACCTCGACCGCAGCGGTGACGTTCGCGTTCTTGCGAACGTGACCGACAACCACGACTCGATGGACACGTTGCTGCACGAGCTCGGACACGCGGTGTACGACCTCGGCTTCGACCGCGACCTTCCGTGGCTGCTCCGAGACACGCATCTCGTGCCCACCGAAGCGTCCGCGATTCTCTTCGGCGGGCTCGCCGCTCAGCGCGAGTGGCTCGAGGACGTGCTCGAGCTCGATGCCGGCGAAGCCGTCGCGCTCGAGAGTCGGCTACGGGCGGCCCGCGCTGCCCAGCTCCTCGTGTTCACCCGCTGGGTGCTCGTCATGACCGGGTTCGAGCGGAAGCTCTATGGCGATCCCGAAGCCGACCTCGACGCGGCCTGGTGGGAGCTCGTCTCGCGACACCAGCTCGTCCCGCCCCCGAACGACCGGCGCGCGCCCGACTGGGCGGCGAAGATCCACGTGGCCGTGGCTCCCGTCTACTACCACACCTACCTCTACGGCTCGATTGTCGCCTCGCAGCTCCAGGATGCGCTTCGG
>JACCWU010000352.1 GCA_013697465.1 Actinomycetota bacterium
GGCCAGCGCACCCCCCACCCCACCGAGCACGACGTGCCCGAACTGGTCGCTCTCCCTCGCTTCCTCTGCAACGAGACGGCGCTCGCCGGACTCATACGTGAGCTCGTACCCCTCGCTGACGACCACGATCGAGAAGCTCTTGCCGGTCTCGTGGCGCTTGACGAGCTCGCGACATGCCTCCTCGACCGTGATCGGCTGCTCGGGGATCAGGATCACGTCCGCCCCGCCGGCGATCCCGCTCATCACCGCGATCCAGCCCGTGTGCCTACCCATGACCTCGACGACCATGACTCGGTTGTGCGACTCGGCCGTCGAGTGCAGCCGGTCGATCGCCTCGGTAGCGACGCTGACCGCGGTGTCGAAGCCGAACGTGTAGTCGGTCCCGGAGAGATCGTTGTCGATCGTCTTCGGGACGCCCACGACCGGGAAGTCGTGCTCGCGGTGCAAGCGCGCAGCGACGCCGAGGGTGTCCTCGCCGCCGATCGCGACGAGTGCGTCGAGCCGCTCGTTCGCGAAGTTCCGTCGCACCGCGTCCACCGCGCCCTCGATCTTGTACGGGTTCGTGCGGGTGGTTCCCAGGATCGTCCCGCCCCGCGGGAGGATTCCCGAGACCTCGCGCCTGCCGAGCGGCATGAAGACCCCATCGGTGAGTCCCTTCCAGCCGTCGCGCACGCCGACCGCCTCGTGTCCGAGATCGGTGGAGCTGCGGACGACGGCGCGGATCACGGCGTTCAGACCCGGGCAGTCCCCGCCTCCCGTCAGGATCCCGATGCGCATCGGTCGCGAAACGGAGGTCTAGACCTCGGGCGGCTCGGCCGGCACGAGCGCGGCGATGTCGCTCGACGTGACCACGACCGCGTCGACGCCGGCGCGCTCGAGCTCTGCGACATCGTGCGCCGAAGCGTCGCGGAGCTCGGCGATCGCCAGCTTTCCCGCGGGGACGTCGTGGAGGAGTGCGAGCAGCTTCTCGAGGCTGTCCTCGTCCGACTCCGGATCCGCGGACAGGAGGATCAGCTCCGGATCGAGCTCCTCGAGCGTCCGGGCGAGGTCGTCCGAGTCGGAGACGCGCACGACGCAGTCGAGCCCGAGCCCGCGCGCTTCTTCCCAGGCCGCAGGATCAGGAGAGATGACGAGCGCGTCCGCGGCCGCACCGAGCGCGTCCCCCGCCGCGCCGACGAAGAGCAGCGGGAGCTGAGAGGCAGCGCGAACTCCGGCGGAGCCCCGGCGCGCGACGAGGCCATCCGCTCCCTGCTTCTCCGCGGCATCGGCCGCCGGCCCGTCGGCGACCTCCACGAGCACCGAGATGCCGTCGCCCTCGGCAATCGCCTGACTAAGCCTGCTCACCGAGCGGGATGCTACTGAGCAAACCGGGAGTGAGGCGGCAACGTCTACCGTGGTTGGATGCGTTTTCTCGGTATCGCGCTCGCGGCGCTGCTCCTCGCCGGAACAGCGGGCGCGCGAATCATCGACGGCACACCCCGCCCCGACCGCCTCACCGGGACTCCGCGGGCCGACACGATCTTCGGACGCGGCGGAGCAGACCGACTGCTCGGGATCGCAGGCAGCGACTTCCTCCACGCGGGCCCCGGCCGGGATGTCGTCGACGGAGGAGCGGGCAACGACCGGATCGGTGTCCAGTACGACGGCGCCACGGATCGGGTCACGTGCGGAGCCGGGCTCGACGTCGTCAACGCCGATCTCGCGGACGCCGTCTCCCGGGACTGCGAGCTCGTCGGCCGGAGGCTCTCGCGAGATCCGTACACCGGCGCCGAGAGCCAGCACGAGAGCCAGGTAGAGCCGGACAGCTTCACGGTGGGTCGAACGACGGTCGCCACGTACCAGGTCGGCCGCCGGTTCAGCGGCGCGGCGGACAACATCGGCTTCGCGGTTTCGGCTGACGACGGCGCGACCTGGCGAAGCGGTCTGCTGCCGGGACTAACCGTCGCCAGCCAGCCGGCCGGGACGCACGAGCGTGCGAGCGACCCGGTCGTCGCCTATGACGGGGTGAACCGCGTGTGGCTGATCTCGACGCTCGCGCTCGAGCCTCCGGCGACGCGCCTTACGGTAAGCCGGTCGACGGACGGGTTCACGTGGTCGAGCCCCGTGAACGCGATCGAAAGCTCCGCGCCGGAGGGCATCGCCTTCGACAAGAACTGGATCGCGTGCGACAACGGCCCGGCGAGCCCGTTCCGCGGGAGCTGCTACCTCGTCTACACCGACACGCTCCGTAGCGATCGGCTGGCCGTGGTGACCTCCAGGGACGGCGGTCTCACGTGGTCGGCGCCCGTCGGCGTCCCGGTGACGCGCGCCGTGGGCGCGTTCCCCGTGATCCGCCCCACTGGCGAGCTCGTGATCGTCTTCTACTGGGATCCGGATCGGATCGGGGCCTCGGTCTCGAGCGACGGAGCCGCGAGCTTCGGTTCAGCGACGACCGTCGCCGAGATCGAGTTTCGGAGCATTCGCGAGCTGCGCTTCTTCCCGCTCCCCTCCGCCGACGTCGATCCGACCGGTCGAGTGTGGGTCACCTGGCACGACTGCCGTTTCAGCCCCGGATGCGCAAGCAACAGCGTGGTGGTGGCGACCTCGGCGGATGGGCGTGCGTGGACGGCCCCGAGCGCCGTGACTTCCGGGCGGAACGCGTACCTCCCGGCGATCGGCATCCACCCGACGAGCGGACGTGTGGCGCTCGTCTACTACGTCGTCAGGCCCAGCGGAGGCATCGACGCGGAGCTCGTCGAGTCGCGCGCCGGCACAGCCGGTTTCGCTGCGCCGCGTCGCCTCTCCGCCCAGACGATGCAAGTCTCGTGGCTCCCGAGCACCGTCTCTGGTCGCATGCTCGCGGACTACGTCTCGGTGCACTACGCGGGATCGCGGCCGCTGGCCGTGTGGGTGCTCGCCTCGGAGCCCGTCGGCTCGAGCTTGCGCCAGGCCGTGTATGCCACGAAGGGTTGACTGACTGACCTGGACGCGACGGTCCGGGTCGTCAGCGTCTTGGCACGTTCGCCTACTGTCGCCACGCCGCCGCCTCAGAGCCCTATCGGGTGCCACACGGTCTTCAGCTCGAGGAAAGCCTCGATCTCGTAGGGGCTCTCGGCGTCCGCGGTCGAGCGGACGACTCGCTTCACATTGTCCGCGGCGAGACGCTCGAGCTCCGCGACGTCGCCATCGACGCCCGTCAGGTCGATTGCGTTCACGTCCATGTGCGCAGCGAGCCACGGGGCGAGCTCGTCTCTCGAGCCCGTGAGGATGTTGACGGCTCCCGCGGGCACGTCCGAGGTGGCGAGCGCCTCCGCGAGCTCGACCGCCGCCAGCGGGTGCGTCTCGGCGGCAACCGCCACGACCGTGTTGCCGCCGACGAGCGCGGGGAGCATGCGCGAGACGAGGCCGTAGAGCGGAGGCTCCTCGGGCGCGAGCACCGCAACGACCCCGGTCGGCTCGGGAACCGTGAAGTCGAAGTACGGCCCCGCAACCGGATTCGAGCTTCCGAGTACCTGGGCCAGCTTGTCCGCCCAACCCGCGTACCAGACGACGCGGTCGATCGTCTTGTCGACCTCCTTCTTGCCGGAGCTGACCGCAGCGAAATGCGTCGCGCGCGCTTCCATCATCTCGGCGAGCCGGTACAGGACCTGGCCGCGGTTGTAAGCGGTCAGTCCCGACCAACCGGGGAAGGCGGAGCGGGCGACCCGCACGGCGTCACGCACGTCCTTGCGCGAGGCGCGCGCGATGTTCTGGCCCTCGGCCTCGTAGGTGCGACCGGACTCGGAGCGCGGGAACGCGCCCCCGATGTAGAGCTTGTACGTCTTCTTCACGGGAAGTCGCGTCACTGCGGCCTCATGGGCCCTGCCCTCATGACTCTGCCTTTAGGACAGTGGGGTTGTGGAAGAGCCGGCGCAGAATCGGCACGAAGCTGTCGGCCTCTCGTGCGAGGTTCGCCTGTACGATCGAAAGCGGGTGGAGGGTGGCCGAACACCCCACCCAGGGTGGGGACGTGGCGGAACTGGCAGAACTGGCGTAACTGGCGGACATCGGGGGCGCGGGAGAAGCGGGAGACGCGGGGCAGCTCACTCGAACCTCACGTACGCCGCGAGCCCATGCCGACCGCCCTCGCGGCCGAAGCCCGACTCCTTGTAGCCGCCGAATGGGGATGCCGGATCGAAGCGGTTGAACGTGTTCGCCCACACGACTCCCGCCCGCAGGCGTTCGGCCATCCACAAGATTCGCGAGCCCTTCTCCGTCCACACCCCGGCCGAAAGCCCGTACGGCGTGTTGTTCGCCTTCTCGACCGCCTCCTCGGGAGTACGGAAGGTGAGCGTCGAGAGCACGGGCCCGAAGATCTCCTCCTGTGCGATTCGGTAGCTCTGCGCGACGTTCGTGAAGAGCGTCGGCCGGAACCAGTACCCGCGCTCGGGCAGCGTGCACTCCGGCTGGAAGATCTCCGCGCCCTCCTCCTCCCCACTTGCGACAAGCGCCTCGATCCGCTCGAGCTGCTCCCGCGAGTTGATCGCGCCGAGGTCGGTGTTCTTGTCGAGCGGGTCGCCGACCCGGAGCGTCGAGAGGCGGCGCTTCAGCTTCTGGATCAGCGGCTCGTAGATCGACTCCTGGACGAGCAGCCGCGAGCCGGCGCAGCACACGTGGCCCTGGTTGAAGTAGATGCCGTTGACGATGCCCTCGACCGCCTGGTCGAGCGCGGCGTCGTCGAAGACGATGTTCGCAGCCTTGCCGCCGAGCTCGAGCGTGAGGCGGACATCGCGACCCGCGAGCTCGCGCATGATCAGCTTCCCGACCTCGGTCGATCCGGTGAACGCCACCTTGTCGATGCCCTCGCTCCGCACGAGATGACCGCCGGTCGTCCCGTCGCCCGTGACGATGTTGACCACACCGGGGGGCAGTTCGGCCTGGCGGCACACGTCGGTGAAGAGCAGCGCGGTCAGCGGCGTCGTCTCCGCCGGCTTGAGCACGACCGTGTTGCCACACGCGAGCGCCGGAGCGATCTTCCACGCGAGCATGAGCAGGGGGAAGTTCCAGGGGATGATTTGGGCGGCGACGCCGAGCGGCTTGGGCGCGCGATTCGGGAACGCGTACTCGAGCTTGTCGGCCCATCCCGCGTAGTAGAAGAAGTGTGCGGCCGCGAGGGGCAGGTCGACGTCGCGCGACTCGCGAATGGGCTTCCCGCCGTCGAGTGATTCGGCCACGGCGAACTCGCGCGAGCGCTCCTGGAGGATGCGCGCGATGCGGAAGAGGTACTTCGCCCGCTCCGCCGGTGCGATGGCCGACCAGCCGTCCTCGAACGCGGAGCGCGCCGCAGAGACAGCGAGGTCGACGTCCTCCGCACCCGCCAGAGCGAACTCGAAGAGCTCCTCCTCCGACGACGGAGAGACGGAGGTGAGCCGCTCTCCCGTACGCGCCTCGACCTCCTCGCCGCCAACGAAGAGCCCGTAGCGCTCGCGGATCTCGACGATGTCGCGCGCTTCCGGCGCGGGCGCGTACTCCCACTCGAGAGGAGCGGGCACCACAGCCGGTCGCTTTTCGACTTGGGCCATCAGTCGATGGTGAAGTAGTCGCCGGACTGATACCGCCCGGTCTTCTCCTTGCGGATCTGCATCAGCACGTCGTTCAGGAGCGTCGAGGCGCCGAAGCGGAAGAGATCGGGCGTCATCCACCCGGACCCCAGGGTCTCGTAGAGCACGACGAGATACTGGACTGCCTGCTTTGCCTGGCGAATACCGCCTGCGGGCTTGATGCCGACGATCCGCCCGGTCTCCACGTGCACGTCGCGCACCGCTTCCATCATGCACAGGGTCACGGGGAGCGTCGCGGCCGGGCTGATCTTCCCCGTCGAGGTCTTGACGAAGTCCGCGCCTGCCGCGATGGCCAGCAGCGAGGCGCGGCGGACGTTGTCGTAGGTTCCGAGCTCGCCGGTCTCGAGGATCACCTTCAGTTGCGCCTCACCGCACGCCTCCTTCACCCGGACAATCTCCTCGTAGACCTTCGCGTACCGGCCGGAGAGGAACGCGCCCCGGTCGATGACCATGTCCACCTCGTCCGCACCGAGCTCGACGACGGCGCGCGTCTCCGCCACCTTGAGCTCGGTCGGCGACTGACCCGAGGGGAACGCCGTCGCGACCGACGCGACCTTCACGCCGCTTCCTTCGAGTCGCTCTCTCGCGGTCGCGACGAGATTCGGGTACAGGCAAACCGCCGCCACCGGAGGAACCGACGGGTCGACCGGATCCGGCCGCATCGCCTTCGAGCACAGCGCGGCGACCTTCCCGGGCGTGTCCTGCCCCTCGAGCGTCGTCAGGTCCATCATCCGGACTGCGAGATCGAGTGCCTGGAGCTTGGACTCCCGTTTGATCGAGCGCTTGGCCAGCGTCGCAGCGCGCTCTTCGAGCGCGACCGCGTCGACAGAGCCGATCCGTGGCAGCCGCGGCTCGAGCGGAAGCTCGAATCCTCCGACGAGTGCGGGCGCCGTCGCCACGCTCCGAGTGTAGCCCCCTACCCCCGCTTGACTCTCCCCCATGGGCATGCTGCAGGCTTGGCTGCGATGGACCTGATACCGATCGGACAGTTCGCTGCCGCCTCGCGGCTATCGCTGAAAGCGCTCCGCCTCTACGACGACAATGGCTTGCTCCCCCCGGCCGAGGTCGATCCCGAGTCGGGCTATCGCTCGTATCGACTCGATCAGCTGCGGTCCGCGACCATGATTGGACTGCTTCGCCGGGCAGGCATGTCGCTCCTCGAGATTCGGCGAGTCTTGGACGATCCGAGCGCTGCACGAATCGACGAGTACGAGGCGACGCTCACGTGCGAGCTGGCCGAACGGCAACAGGTCCTCGACTATGTCCGCCGCTATCTGAAGGAGGAAGAGATGTTCGATGTCAGCGTCAAGCAGGTCGAGGAGCAGCCGTACGTGAGCCTATCCAAGCGAGTACGCGTCGTGGACCTCGAGCGATTCATCGTCCGCACGGTCGACGAGCTCACGGCCGCGCACGAGCCTGCGGGTAACGCGTTCACCGTCTACCACGGCGAGGTGAACGAGAACGACGATGGCCCGGTCGAGGTCTGCCTGCCCGTCGCCACGGCCGACAAGAAGCTGCCGGCCGGCGAGGTCGCGTACACCGTTGCGGTCGGCGCGCAGACGACCTTCCCGGAGATCATCGGCGCCTACGACGCCGTCTCAGTGTGGGCGAAGGCGAACGGCCGTGAGCTCGCCGGACCGCCGCGGGAGATCTACCTCGACGAGGTCACGGGCGACCGGCCGCACATGGAGATCGCCTGGCCGATTCGGTAAGAGCATTCGCCCGAGCGCATGTGCGCTGGCACGCCGAGCGGCTCGAGCACCCAGAACTACAGCCCGAGCCGCTCGAGCATCTTGGGGTCGCGGCGCCACCTGCGAACCTTGACTTGAAGCTCGAGGAACACGGGGTGCCCGACAAGCGCCTCGACCTCTGGCCTGGCGCGTGTCCCGATCTCGCGCACCATCGCGCCCTTCTTGCCGACGAGGATCCCCTTCTGCGACTCGGTCTCGACATAGACGAATGCGCGCACGACCTTCTCTCCGATCTCGTCCACCGCGACCGTCACGGCGTGCGGCACCTCCTCGCGCGTGAGCCGGAGCGCCTTCTCGCGGATCACCTCGCCCACGCGCTCCTCCACGGTGAGATCGGTGGCTTGCTCGTGTCCGAAGAAGGCCGGCCCTTCGGGGAGGAGGGTGACGAGATCGTCGCGCAGCTCGCCGATCCCGTCCTTGGTGATCGCGCTGACCGGGTGGAGCGCGTGGAAGCCGCCGAGCTCCGCAGCCGCCTTCATTTGCGACAACACGTGACCCGCCTTCAGCCGGTCGACCTTATTCACCGCGATGATCACCGGCTTGCCGAGCTCGAACACCCGACGGGCAACGAAGCGATCGCCGGCGCCGATGCGCTCCCGGGCGTCGACCACGAGCAACACCGCGTCGACGTCCTCGAAGGACGAGTCGACGGTGGCCTGCATGCGCTCGGTGAGCGTGTCGAGTGGCCGCTGGAAGCCGGGGAGATCCACGAGCGCGAGCTGGTAATCGGGCCCGTTCGCGACCCCGAAGATGCGCCGCCGCGTCGTGTTCGGCACCTTGGAGGTGATCGCGATCTTCTCTCCGCAGAGCGCGTTCACGAGCGTTGACTTGCCGACGTTCGGCCGCCCCGCAACCGCGACGAACCCACTTTTCACGGCCGTCTCCTCACGGGGCACCCCGGCCCACCACCCACTGCGATCGTATCGAGCAAGTCCGCGCAGGTGGGACACGGCCTCGTGCCGAAAGCGTGCCAATCGCTCCCCAGTCGCGGGGCACTCACAGCTCGAACGACTCGGGCAGAAGCTCGTCGGGGGTCATCGTCACCACCCGCCCCTGGTTCCTGAAGACGACGCGGTCGACGCACATCTCCAACAGCCACTGGCGGCAACCACCGCACGGCGATGCCGTGATCGCGGCAACGACGAAGTCGCCCGGGCGATAGCCCTCCGCGACCGCGCGTGCGAACGCGGTGCGCTCGGCGCAGACGCCCAGCGGGTATGCCGCGTTCTCCACGTTCACGCCCTCGATCACGTTCCCGTCACGCGCGAGCACGGCACACCCCACGTGGAGCGCCGAGTACGGCGCGTACGCACGCTCCGCCACCGCATCCGCTAGGGCAAGCAACTCGGCGTCGCTCACGCGAAGACCTGAAACAGCGCAAGCGTCATCAGGGCGCCGAGCACGGCGCCGCTCGCCACCTCCGAGGCGGAGTGCACCCCGGTCTCCACGCGAGTCTGCGCCACGAGCAAGGCCATGATGAAGGTCAGGCTCGAGACGAGAAAGTGATGCGACGAGTCGTCGAGAACGAGGGTCACCGCCATCCAGCCGGCGAAGGCGACCGCGGCGTGCCCCGAGGGAAGACCGCCCCGGAGCGGGGTGCCGCGACCGGTGACGGCCTTGACCGCGATGACGACGATGATCGTCAGCGCCAGCGAGACGAGCGTGAGCTCCTCGGGGACGTTCGCGAGCCGGTCGAGGAACCGTGAGCTCCGGTCGGCAATCGCTCCCGAGAACACGAGGTATCCGACAGCGGCCGCGTTGAGAGCGGCGATGAGCACCGCTCCAGCGGCGATGTCCTTCGCGAGCTTGGCCATCGGATCGAAGGACGTCGAGGCCACGTCCACGGCGGCCTCGATCGCGGTGTTGACGAGCTCCGCGACCAGCACGAACGTGATCGCTATGAGGAGCAGCATCAGCTCGACTCGCGACACGCCGAACGCCACCGCGGCGACGAAGACGGCGACCGCGACCGCGAAGTGGATCCAGAGGTTTCTCTGCGTGCGCAGCGCGTGGATGACGCCCTCGGTCGCGTAGTTGAAGCTCTGCAGGATGGACGGGCTGCGCTGCCGCGAGCTCATTTCGCGTGCTCCCGCTCCCGGGCCTTCATCTCTGCGCCGTGGTCGTAGCCGAGCAGGTGCAGGAGGCCGTGCACGAGCGGTGCGCGCCATGCATCGCCCACGATCTGCGGACAGAGGACGACGTCTCCGAGCGCGCGCGGCTCTCCGTCCGGCAGCTCATCACGACCGTCGAGTGGGAAGGAGAGGACGTCCGTCGCCTCGTCGACCCCCAGGTGCTCCCGCTTCAGGATCCGGATCTCCGCCAACCCGACGAAGACGATGCCGAGCTCGCCGTCTCGGACGTCCTCGGCCTGGAGAACCCGGCGAGCGAGCTGGGCCGCGCCGTCCTCGTCCACATCGGCTTCGCTCCGGTTCGCGATCTCGACTGTTATCGCACCTGCCACGAATGTTCAGCGCCGGCGAGCGGTGCCGGTCTCCTCCGCGTGGCGCTTGTACGCCTCGACGATCCGCTGGACGAGCTTGTGGCGAACGACGTCCTCGTGGCCGAACTCGACGAACGAGATGGCGTCGATGCCCGCGAGGATCTCGCGTACCTGGATCAGGCCCGAGGCCTGCTCGCGCGGGAGATCGACCTGCGTGATGTCGCCCGTGACGACCATCTTCGAGCCGAAGCCGAGGCGCG
Source organism: Actinomycetota bacterium (assembly GCA_013697465.1). GTDB lineage: Bacteria > Actinomycetota > Thermoleophilia > Gaiellales > Gaiellaceae > GMQP-bins7. Next base: position 10,031 of record JACCWU010000352.1, read on the forward strand.
TGAGAAACATCTGCATCTGCTCCGGAGTGGTGTTCTGCGCCTCGTCGAGGACGATGAACGAGTCGTTGAGCGTGCGGCCGCGCATGAACGCGAGCGGCGCGACCTCGATCGTCCCCCGCTCCATGTAACCCGCGAGGCGCTCGGGGTCGAGCATGTCGTAGAGGGCGTCGTACAGCGGACGCAGGTAGGGGTCGACCTTCGCGAGCATGTCGCCGGGGAGGAACCCGAGCCGCTCGCCCGCCTCGACTGCGGGCCGCGTGAGGATGATGCGGCCGACGTTTCCTTCGGAGAGCGCCGACACCGCGAGCGCCATCGCGAGGTAGGTCTTGCCGGTTCCCGCCGGGCCGATGGAGAACGTCACCGTGCCCTTCCTGATCGAGTCGACGTACCGCTTCTGGTTAACGGTCTTCGGCGTGATCTTCTTGCCGCGGTGCCGCCAGACGACATCCTCGAAGACATCGCGGACGTCCTCCGCCTGGTCGAGCGCCGCGAGCACCGCCCCAACCGTGTCCGGGCCGATCTGGTGCCCTCCCTCGACGAGCTCGACGAGCTCGTCGACGACCGCCTTGGCGGCGGCGACGTGCTCGCCGTCCCCGTCGAGCGTCAGCCGGTTCCCGCGGAGCGTTATCGCGCACTGGAGCCGCTCTCGGAGCGCATCGAGGACGCCGTCGTGCACCCCTGCGAGCTCGGCCGCGACCTCGTTCGACACATCGAGTACCTGGTGGCTCACGCGGCTCAGTGTAGGCGCGTCAACCGCTGCGAGGCCCCGGGCCGACGTCGGCGTACGCCTCGGCGACGAGCGCGGCGATCGAGTCGTCGAGCTGAGTGGCGTCCGTGATCCGGAGACGGTGCGTGATCACCCGCTTCGTCGTGTGGAACGCCGCGATCACGCACGGATGCTCGGCCTCCCGCAGGAGGTCGATGTTCAGCTCCAGCCTTCGACGCTCGATGTACGCCCCGGCAAAGACGCGACGGCGCTTCCAGTAGACGATCGAGCTCCGCGGCGCCCGCTCCGACGCGCCGCAACGTTCGACGAGCGCCTCGAACCTGCGGAAGAGCGCCACGCCATCGGGATCCTTCCCTTCAAGGTAGACCTCGACGCTGTCGAGGTCGGCCACGTCAGGCGAGCTTCTCTTTGACGAGCTGGCTGACGGTCGAGCCGTCCGCGCGGCCGGAGACCTGGTGCATGACCCCGGCCATGACGCGGCCCAGGTCGCGGATGCTCGTCGCGCCGACCTCCGAGATCACGTCGTCGATGATCTCCTCGATCTCCTCTTCGGAGAGCGGCTCGGGCATGAACTCCTCGAGCACGTCGAGCTCGTGCTCCTCGGCCTCCGCCCGGTCCTCCCGCCCGCCGGAGCGAAACGCCTCGGCGGCCTCGAGCCGGCGCTTGCGCTCTCGCTGGAGCACCTGCAGCTCCTCCTCCTCGGAAAGCGGGCGCTGCAGCTCTTTCTGCGCATCCCGTAGCGCGTGCAGAATCAGGCTGAGCGCGTCCCGGCGCGCCTCGTCACGGGCAAGGCGTGCGGCCTTGAGCTCGGACTCGACCTGCACGATGACGCTCACGGGTCAACCTCGGTTGGCCCGTGAGCGTGGAGAGGTATGGCGAACCGGGAGGTTCCCCACGCTCTCAGGAAGTAGGGGGTACGCTCGATTTCCGCAAGACCGGAATCCGCTCGCGCGGATTCCGGTCGCGGAGAGCCGTGGGGAGACATGGTTTCCCCCGCGAGAGCGAGCCGCAGGCGAGCGACGCTCACGAGGGCTCCTCTGCGAGAGCCCTCGAAACCTGCTTCGCGTCCACGCGCCCACCGAGCACGTGCCAGTGCAGGTGGAACACCGTCTGTCCGGCGCCGGAGCCCACGTTCACGAGGACCCGGTAGTCGTCGAGCCCCGCCGCCTCAGCCGTCTCCGCCACGAAGCGAAGCATGCGCCCCGCCTCGGCGTCGGGGAAGGCGTCGATGTCCTTGAAGCTGTCAACGTGCCGCTCGGGGAGGACGAGCAGGTGCGTCTCCGCGAGTGGGTTGATGTCCCGGATCGCGACGAAGCCGTCCGCGGCATGCACGTGGTCGCCGTCGGCGACCAGGCTGCAGAAGAGGCAGCGCTCAGCCGGCGACGCCAAGAATTCCATCCTCCGAGAGGCCGACCGCGCGTGCGAGCACGAGCTCGCCGACGGGAGCGTCGACGTACCACGGCGAGTAGTCGTCGGCGTACCCGCGCCCCGGACGATCGACGAGAACACGGTCGGTCGCGCCCAGCTTCGATGCCCAGCGCCGGTGGCAGAGGCCCTCCGAAAGCGCGCGCAGTCGAGCTCCCCGCTCCTTCTTGACCTCCGGGGAAACCGTGTCCTCGGCGGCCGTGATGGTGCCCGGGCGCGGCGAGTACGGAAAGACGTGCACCTTCGTGATCCCTGCTTGCTCCACGACCCGAAGTGTGCGCTCGAATGCAGCGTCGTTCTCGGCCGGGAAACCGACGATGACGTCCGCCGTGAGGTTGAAGTCGGCGAGCGGCCCGACCTTCGCGAGGTACTGACTGGCGGTGTACCGCCGACGCATGGCCCGAAGGACGGCATCGTCGCCGGACTGGAGCGGCACGTGCAGATGGCTCGAAACGGTGTCGGTCTCTCGGAGGGCCGCGACGAGCTCGGGCGTCAGATGGTTCACCTCGATCGACGAGATCCGAAGCCGGTCCACGCCCGGCACGGAGCCCGCCTCCCGGATCAGTCGCGCGAGCGTGTGGCCCGACTCCCGATCGCGAAAGCAGCCGAGGTTGACCCCGGTCAGCACGATCTCGCGATGCCCGTCCGCCACTCGGCGGCGAATCTCGCCGAGAACGGCCTCCGCGCGCCGGCTTCGCGTGCCACCACGCACGAGCGGGATGACGCAGAACGCGCACGAGAACGAGCAGCCGTCCTGGATCTTCACGAATGCTCTGACACGTTCGAGACGAGGCACCGACTGCACGCAGCCAATCGGGCCTACGTCGCCGGCCACTGCGGCAGCCGCGTCCTCGCCCGTGCGCGCGACGACCGTGACGTTCTCGGCCGCTACGTCGAACGCGCCGTGGAGGCTCGCCGCGCAGCCCGTGACGTAGACACGGCGGTGCGTTCGCGCGGCTCGGGAAACGGCCTGTCGAGACTTCGACACCGCCTCGTGCGTGACGCAGCACGTGTTGACGACGGCGACGTCCGCGGCGCCGCGCTCTTGCTCGGTATGGCCGTCGGCTAGCAAGCGCTCGCGGATCGCCTGAGCATCCGCGAACGAGACCTTGCAGCCCAGGAAGTGAGCAGAGAACGTCGTCATCGGGCATCAGCTTAGTGCTCCACGATCGCAGTCACAGGCGAGGCCGATTCCTCGCCCCTGTGACGGTTCGTTCACGAGGCGGTGAGCACGTGAGCCACCCATCCCTCGAGCTCGAGCGTCTCGCGCAGATTCCACCCCGCGTGCACGGGAAGCTCGCCGGCGGGGTAGCCGGAGGCAATCAGGCGCGGAGCCTCGAGTCGCGCCAAGAGCGCCTCGATGGCCGCGAGCTCGATGTTGGCGACGACCAGATCCGCTCGTGGGAGCTCGTCGCGGAGGACGTCCATCGTGCGCACGTCGACCGAGAGGCCGTTGCGGCGAGCGTTCTCCCGCGTAACGTCGACCGCGACCGCGTCGAGGT
>JACCWU010000002.1 GCA_013697465.1 Actinomycetota bacterium
TCGAAGCCCTCGAGAGCTCGCCAGAGGTCTTTCGGCACTGCCATGAACGCCCCCGAGACCGCGTCCACGTCGCCTGCGGACGTCGGGAGCGGCCACCAGTAGGGATTCCTCTGCGCGATCAACCAGAGTGCCGTTCGCCAACTGGTCGGGAAAGGGCGCGCACTCGCGGCCTGGGCATCTCCATCTGGCCCCTCCAGCCGACCTCCCACGATGCCGTGTAACTTCAGGTGCTTCAGTACATCGAGCATCTCGGTCACGGCCGTCTCATCGAGATACGCATCAGGATTCAGGAGGAAGAGATGTCTGCCCCGCGCTCTCCGGGCGAGCGCGTTCATACCCGCGGCGAACCCGACGTTCCGCAGCGAGCGCACTAGGGATTCTGGCGAGAGGAGGTTCGCGACGAGGGAGGCGGTACCGTCGTGCGATTCGTTGTCCCAGACGAGAATCTCGTGATCGATCTGCCGGCACGCGCGCCGGGCGCACTCGATGCTGCGCTCGACCGTGCCCTTGTTGTTCCAGGTGACGATGAGGATGGAGACTTCGGGAGTCGTCATGCGAGAGCTCGCTTGGAGCCGCCGCGGCCGCCTGAAAGCTGCCGGAAGTCGCTCGGCGTGAACAAGCCGCTCAGGGCGAGCACGGCAAGCAGCATTGCAATTCCAGCCGCAACGTCTACCACGATGGGCAGCGATCCGAGCCCGATGACAAAAACAGTCCCAGCCGCGGCCGTTGTCGCAATGCCAACTCGCAACGCTAGGCCGAGAATTTCGCGAATCCGGTTCTTCGCTAGATGGCGAAAAAGCACTGCGTATCCGAGGAAGTTAGCAACTTCGCTCAGGAGTGTAGCGACGGCAGCCCCGTTGAGGTCATAACGCGGGATAAGCAGGAGGTTGGACGCCAGATTGACGACGAGCGCGACGGCGCCGATCTTGATGACCGCCCATTCACGACCGTGCGAAAAAGCAAACCAGACGGCAACGACGTCGACGAAGAGCACAGGAAGGCCAATCGCCAGGATTTGCAGCGCTCGACCAGCAGCCCAATAGTCACTACCGAGGATTGCGCGGCAGAAATACGGCCCTGCAATGATCGTTACGAACGCCCCGAGCGTGCCGAGTACAACGAGAATCTTTACGAGGAGAAAGGTGTGGCGGGACTCCTTCGTGCGCCCCGTCCAGGCAGGGAAGAATGTGTAGGCAAGCGCGACCGGTACGAGCAACAAACCATCGAGGAAGCGGTAAGCGGCACCGTATTGCCCAACGCTCTCATCGTCCTTCAGTGCAGCGAGCAGCACGATATCAGCGCGGAAGTACAGGAACGATGTGAGCGCCGCGAGCGCAAACGGCACCGCCGCCCGCACAAGCGTTCGCGCCACGTCGACGGCGAACGTCGGCTTCCCGATCGTTGAGCGCGCCGCGACCACGCCGAGCGCGACCTTGACTGCGGCACCGACGACAAATGCAGCGACGAGGCTCTCTGCAGCTGGGTTGCTCGCGAGCGCAGCGGCGGCCGTCGCGACAAGCACCACGTTCCCGACCAGGCGATTCGCGCCTACCCGGGCAGCCCGGTCGGTCGCGAGCAGAAGGGCGTCGACCGAAGTGCCTAGCGCGTGCAAGAAGAGCACAAGTCCATAGAGCCCGACCAGGACGGCATCCTCGTGTTGGAGGATTCCGAACCCAGTGAGAACGAGGCCGTACGTAATGGTCGCAAGCCCGAGATTCACGCTGCTCGCGGACCACACGATCTCCCGGCGGGAAGCGAACTCGTCACTGAGGCGACGCATGATGAGCGGCGTCAGGCCGAAATCAGCGACGAGGAGGCAAATCGAGACGACCGCGAACACGAGGGTGAAGCGGCCGAATTCATGGGGGCCTAGAACGCGGGCGCCGACGATGACGGCGAAAAAGGCAAGCATGCGCGCGGCGGTGTCCCCGCCGAAAAAAAGGGCTGCGCGGCGGAGTTGCACCGTGATCGCCCGCCGCGGAGCGGGGCTCGGCTCAGCGGGCGTCGGCTTCGACAATCGCGTCAGCTGGCATGCGCGCGTCCGCCCGGGAGGCGGCGAGGCGCAAGGCGAAGAAGAACAGCCCCGCAACGTACGGATAATGGAAGGAATCGATGTCAAGCGACACGACGAGGATCACGATGAGAATGCCAACTCCGATCCGCTGCAGAGGATCGGTTGGCGAACTCCTCCAGGCGACGCGGAATCCAACGAGTACAACGGCCGCGAACGCGAGGCCGCCGAGAATGCCGCCTTCGACGAGCGCCGTAAGGA
>JACCWU010000037.1 GCA_013697465.1 Actinomycetota bacterium
CGCTTGCCCAGTCGACCAGGTGATCGACGAAGTCGAGCAGGCCGTCGTCCGCGAAGTGCAAATCCTCGAACACGAGGACGAGGGGACGCTGCTCCGCGAGCGCCTCCAGGAAGCGCCGCCAGGCCGCGAAGGCTTCGCTGCGGCGGTCGCCGCCGAGCTCGGGGTCCGCCTCGAGTCCGACCAGCGGGCGCAGGTGGCGTACGAGCCATTCCGCGTCCGCCGGGTCTGGAACGAGCGCCGCGACGGTCTCGCGGAGCTTCGCCTCGGTGCGGTCGGCGTCGTCGGTCTCGAGGACTCCGGCCTGCGCCTTCACCATCTCACCTAGCGCCCAGAAGCTCACGCCCTCGCCGTAGGGAAGCGAGCGGCCCTGACGCCACAACGTGATCTCGCGCTCCTGGTCAACACGCTGGAAGAGCTCCCACACCAGCCTGCTCTTCCCGATCCCCGGGACGCCGACGAGCGTGACGAGCTGGGGCTCGCGCTCCCGGCGGGCGCGGTTCAGCGCGGCGAGGAGGGCTACGAGCTCGTCCTCGCGGCCCACGAGCAGGGTGCCGCCGAGCTGGCGGACGTCGACGCCGTAGCGAGACTTCGCCTCGAGCGCCTCCCAGACGGGAATCGGCTCGACCTTTCCTTTTGCCTCCACGGCAAGAGCCTCGCGGTACTGGATCGTCCGATCGGTCGCCCGAAACGTCGTCTCGTCGACGAGGACGCCGTTCACGGGCGCCGCCGCCTGGAGGCGAGCCGCCGTGTTGACGACGTCGCCCGAGGCCATTCCTTCTCCCTCCTCCGGCCGTGCTCCGAGCGCGATCAGGGCCTCACCAGTCGTGATCCCGATCCGAACGTCGAGCTCGTCTACGAGCGCGTCGCGGATAGCGAACGCCGCTCGGACCGCCCGCTCGGGATCGTCCTCGTGTGCGATCGGCGCTCCGAAGAGCGCCATGACGGCGTCGCCGATGAACTTCTCGACCGTGCCTCCGAAGCGCTCGAGCTCGGCGCGGAGGCGCGCATGGTATGGCTGGAGGAGCCGTCGCAAGTCCTCCGGATCCATTCGCTCCGCGCGTGCCGTGAAGCCGACGAGGTCGCAGAAGAGGCAGGTGACGACCTTGCGCTCCTCGCGCGCGGGAGCTTCAGGCTCGAACGCCGTCCCGCAACCCGAGCAGAAGCGCGCGTCGTCGGCATTCTCGCGCCCGCAGCTCGGGCAGGTGAGCATGCGCGAAGCGTACGACAGCGGGCGCACTCATCTTCGAAGCGCGACAATGCCCCGGTGGAGCCCGAGACCCGCTACGCCCGGAGCGGCGACGTCAGCATCGCGTACCAGGTCGTGGGCGACGGGCCGTTCGACCTCGTGCATGTCCCGCCGTTTGCCTCCCACGTCGAGCTCGCGTGGCAGGTGCCTGGCATGGCCTACTTGAACCGGCAGCTCGCGTCGTTCTCGCGCCTGATCCGCTTCGACAAGCGCGGCCAGGGGATGTCCGACCGCGTGAGCGGCGCCGCGACGCTCGAGACGCGAATGGACGACGTGCGGGCGGTGATGGACGCCGTTGGCTCGGAGCGCGCCGCGCTGCTCGGGACTTCCGAAGGCGGCCCGATGAGCGTCCTCTTCGCCGCGACGTATCCAGACCGCATCTGGGCGCTCGTTCTCGCGGGTTCTTATGCGCGAGTGCTGTGGGCACCCGACTATCCGTCCGGCGATCGCGAGGAGGAGTACCGCGACTACCTCGACAGCGTCGAGCGCAACTGGGGGAACGCCGACCGTGCCGCCCGGGCGGCGCAGCGCCTCGCGCCGAGCGCCGACGAGGAAGGGCAACGCGCGCTGGCGACGCTGTTGCGTCAGAGCGCGAGCCCGGGCTCGGCCGCCGCCTACGCGCGCATGAACATGGAGATCGATGTTCGACACGTTCTGTCGGCGATCCGCGTTCCGACGCTCGTCCTCAACCGCAGCGGCGACTCTTCGGAGATTGTCGGCGGCTCGCGCTACCTCGCCGAGCACATTCCGGGAGCCCGGCACGTCGAGCTTCCGGGCTCGGACCACGCCATCTTCGCCGGTGACCCTGACTCGTATCTCGAACAGATCGAGCGTTTCTTGAGAGAGACCTGGGAGGAACGAGCGTGGGAGGAATCCGAGCCCGACCGGGTGCTCGCGACCGTCCTCTTCACGGACATCGTCGGCTCGACGGCGAGGGCGGCGGAGCTCGGCGACTCCCGTTGGCGGGAGCTGATCCAGGCCCACCATGGACTGATCCGCAGGCAGCTCGTCCGCTTCCGCGGCACCGAGCTCGACACCGCGGGCGACGGCTTCTTTGCCTCCTTCGACGGGCCTGCGCGTGCGATCCGCTGCGCCTGCGCGATCAGCGAGGGCGTGCGCGACCTCGGGATCGAGGTGCGCGCCGGGCTCCATACCGGCGAGTGCGAGCGGATCGACCACAAGGTCGGCGGGATCGCCGTGAACATCGGCGCGCGCGTCGCCTCCGAAGCCGGCCCCGGGGAGGTGCTCGTCTCGAGCACGGTGAAGGATCTCGTCGCGGGCTCTGGGATCGAGTTCCGCGACCGTGGCGCTGCCGAGCTCAAGGGCGTTCCGGGCGAGTGGCGGCTATTCGCTGTGGAGAGCGCCGCGCTCTAGCCTTCAGCGCATGTCGCCGCAGCGGCGCATCGCGCTCGTCTCGGTCGGGGCCGCCTGCGTTCTGATCGTCATCAAGCTCGTGGCCGGGCTCGCGAGCGGGAGCCTCGGCCTGCTCGCCGAGGCCGCGCACTCCGGGACCGACCTCGCGGCAGCGCTGCTCACCTTCTTCGCCGTGTCGGTTGCCGTGCGGCCGGCCGACAGCGGGCACCCGTACGGCCACGGCAAGGCGCAGCATCTGGCGGCACTCGCCGAGGCCGCGTTCCTGATCGGGCTCAGCGTCTTCATCGCCGCCGTCGCGATCGCGCGGCTCGCGGGAGCGGTCGATTCCGAGGTGGACGCTACGTGGTGGGTGTTTGCGGCGGTCGTGCTCGTGATCGCGATCGACGCATCGCGCACCGCCGTGTCGCTGCGGGCTGCGCGCCGGTACCGAAGCGACGCGCTGCTCGCCAATGCGCTCCACTTCGGGAGCGACCTCGCCGGCACGCTGGCCGTGCTCGCGGGTCTCAGCGCCGCCGCTCTCGGCTTCCCCAAGGGTGACGCGATCGCGGCGCTCTTCGTCGCGGTGCTCGTGGTGATCGCGGCCACGCGCCTCCTGCGGCGCAACGTGAACGTGCTCATGGACCGGGCGCCGGTCGACGCCGAGGACGCTGCGCGGGAGGCAATCGCGGGGCTCGACCCGCCGATCGAGCTTCGGCGCTTGCGTGTGCGCGAGGCAGGCGGGACCCATTTCGCGGACGTCGTCATCGGTATCGCACCCGGGGCTGCGGTCGGCCAAGGGCACGCGGCTGCCGATCGCGTCGAAGACGCACTGCGAGAACGGCTACCCGATGCGGACGTCGTCGTCCACGTCGAGCCGGGGGCGGACGAGGTCGAGCTGCGGGAGCGGACGCTGGCTGCCGCATTGGGCGTTCCCCAGGTACGCGAGATTCATAATCTCGCCGTGCTCGAGGTCGGTGGCGGTTTCGAGGTCTCGCTTCATCTCAAGCTCCCGGGTGACCTGAGCCTCGAGCAGGCCCACGGGGTCGCGGAGGACGTCGAAGG
>JACCWU010000045.1 GCA_013697465.1 Actinomycetota bacterium
GCCGACGACGAACCCGATCTCCTCCTCGCGGGCGGACAGGCCCTGGACGTTCGCTGGCCAGCGGGCACTCAACCGGGCCACCCGAGCGTCGCCGACGACGAAGCGCTGGTCGGGATATGCGCGAGCCGCGGCCAGGACGCCCGGCACTTGGACCGGGAACGGTGTCATGACGAGGTCGTACCGCTGCCGCGCAAGCCCCTTGAACGTGCTCGTCCAGCTCGTGCGGACGGGCTGGACGACTATCCGGACCTCCACGTCGAGGTCGCGGACGGAGCGGCGGAGGCCGGCGATGCTCTGCTGCATGATGGGTGCTTCCACGCCACCCGAGTCGGCGACGAAAGCGACGCGGTAGCGCTTCGCGGCCTCGGCGCCCGACCCGCCCGCGGCGGCGAACGCAAGCCCAAGCATGCCGGCGAGAACGAGCCTCGGCATTCCGCAAGTGTCATTCATCGTGACTCGTCTGTCACGGCACGGGCCTGGCGCCACGCCGACGGGGATGACGTGTGTGCATCGATTACTGCGCGTCTCGCTGATGACGGCGCCGCCGGGGCGATGTTCGCGATGGCATGCATCCGCGGCGCGATCATCGACGAGCTGCACTCGACTCGGCTCCGCGACTCGGGCAGACAAGGGCGCGGCAGATCGAGCGCACTGTCGCCGGAGTCGAGAAGGAGCTGATGCGCGCTACCGACACCGAGATCGCGAAGAAGGTGGGTGGATCGGCGATCGGTGCGTGGCGTTCGAGTCTTGGACTGTTGTCTTCGAGCGGGTACGTTCGTCGCATGAGAAACCGCACGATCAACGAACAAGCGGGTGACGATCACCCTCACGGCGACGGTCGCCAGGCTTTCAACCGGCGCGCGAGGGACCCCGGCGACGCTCTTGCCCTCCAGGAAGAAGAGAGGGCTCACAGCGGACACAGCGAGCAGAGCCTCAACGCTCTCGCCGTGTCGGCGACGACGCACTGCCTGACCGGTTGTGCGATTGGCGAGGTCGCCGGAATGGCTATCGGCACGGCTTTCGGGTGGGGGAACCTCGCGACGGTTGCGCTCGCGGTCGGACTCGCCTACCTGTTCGGCTTCGGCCTGACCTCGCTTCCGCTGTTTCGCGCCGGACTCACCCTCACCGCGATCGTGCCGATCGCGCTCGCCGCCGACACGGTCTCGATCACGATCATGGAGATCATCGACAATGCCTTCGTCCTGCTGATTCCGGGGGCCATGGACGCCGGTCTCGGCGACGTGCTGCTATGGGCGTCCGTCGCCGGCGGCTTCGTGGTCGCGTATCCCTTCGCCTTCCTCGCGAATCGCTACCTGATCGCGCGCGGGAAGGGCCACGCAGTCGTTCACGAGTATCACCACTAGACTCGTGCCGAGCGCTCCGCGTCGCACTCACTCGACCGGCTCTAGGACGTCGATGTAGGAGCCTCGGACGGTCGCCGTCGGGTCGAGACCGAGCGCGCTCGCGATGCGATCGTGCTCGCGCCGGCCGTCCGGTCCGGCTGCTCCGGCGCTGACGGTCTCGAGCTCGACGAAGTCGCCCAGGCTCTCCACACGGTCGAGGTGGATTCGCGTCGAGTCTAGTGTCCAGAGCTCGCGTCGCTTCCGGACACATCCGCGCACGTCGTGCTCGGACTCGAGCTGCGCTCTGCACCGTTCGACATCTCCGATCTCCGTGCGCTCGTACCTGCTGACCCGCGCACCGCTCTGATCCGGGCGCTCGTAGCGGATCAGCTCTGCGCTGACGAGGACGTGGCCGTCGGGGTTGCGATGCGAGATCTCGCGCAGCTTGAGCCGGCCGTGTCGCACACGAAAATAGGTGTCCACTTGATCGAGCTCCCCCTCGAATCGCGCCCCGAGTGCGGCGGCCAAGCGAGCAACCCCTTCGAGATCGACACCCTGCGTCTTGCTCTCGACGTTTACGCCATGCATCAGCCCGAGACGACGAGATCCCACACGATCACGACCGGAATTCCGGTGAGGGCGAGCTCGAACGCCTCCTCGAGCCCCGCCTTTGCCTGGTCCCGCGCCTGCTTGCGCGTCAGCGCCGGCTCGTGGCAGGCCGCCACCTGCAGTCCCGCCTGGGTGAAGGCAGCGACGTACTCGGCGTGCGTATGCGCGTGCTCCGGGATCACGACGAGTCGTCCCGCGTCGTCCGTCACGGTCGCGCGCCAGCCGAGCAACCCCGTGGCAAACGGATGCGGATTGGAGATGACGAGCCTGCCGCCGCGCCGCACGACGCGGGCGAGCTCGGCGATTGCGGGCTGGATGTCGCGCGCGTGGCTGAGGACGAGACCGCACACCGCCGCGTCGAAGCAATCGTCCGCGAGCGGGATGCGCTCGAGATCGGCGAGCTCGAAAGCGGCCGCCGGCACCTTCGCCTTGGCGATGGCCAGCATCTCCGGGCTCGAGTCGATCCCGACGACGTCGTGACCGTTCTCGACGAGGAAGCCCGTGTGCCGGCCGGTGCCGCAACCGGCGTCGAGAACCGACGAGCGCGCGGGAAGCTCGGACAGGAGCTCGTGCACGGTCTCCTGCTCGAGCGCAACCGTGACGTTGCCTGGAGCGTCGTAGCTCGACGCCCATGCTGCATAGCCGGCCTCCGTATGGACCGCCGGAGCCTCCCGGCTCGCCGAATACGGCGGTTCTTCGAGGCGATCCACCAGTGTCCGGATCTCGTCGACCCGCCGCTGCCTCGCGGCCTCGTCGACGGAGCTGCCCACACGCAGGAGCGCAAGCCCCTCGATGCCCAGCAAGTGGTGTCCCAACCGATACGACAAGGTCTTCACGTCGGTCGGATGCTAGAGAGTCGGCGGGGCGGGCCCGCCGTCGCGAGCCCGCGCCTTCCGTTCGCGATTCAGAATCAGTAGCGGTACTGATCCGGCTTGTACGGGCCCTCGATCGGGACGTCGATGTAGGCGGCCTGGTCGGGGCGAAGCTCGGTGAGCTTCGCGCCGAGGGCCTCGACGTGAAGGCGCGCGACCTTCTCGTCCAGGTGCTTGGGCAGCACGTGGACGCCGAGCGGGTAGGCATCCGTGCGATTGAAGAGCTCGATCTGAGCGATCACCTGGTTCGTGAAGGAGTTGGACATCACGAAGCTGGGGTGGCCGGTGGCGTTGCCGAGATTGAGCAGCCGGCCCTCGGAGAGAACGATGATTGCCTTGCCGTCGGGGAAGACCCACTGGTCGACCTGCGGCTTGATCGTGATCCGCTCCACGCCTTCGGTGTCCGCGAGCCCGGCCATGTCGATCTCGTTGTCGAAGTGGCCGATGTTGCCGACGACCGCCTGGTGCTTCATTCGGCGCATGTCCGCCACAGTGATCACGTCTCTGTTCCCGGTTGCCGTGATGAACACGTCGCCCATCTCGACGACATCGTCCAGCCGCTGCACGTCATAGCCCTCCATCAACGCCTGCAGGGCGCAGATGGGATCGATCTCGGTGACGACGACGCGCGCGCCCTGCGCACGCAGCGACTCGGCCGAGCCCTTGCCCACGTCGCCGTAGCCGCAGACGACACAGAGCTTGCCGGCAAGCATGAGGTCGACAGCGCGGTTGATGCCGTCGACGAGGGAATGCCGGCAGCCGTAGAGGTTGTCGAACTTGCTCTTCGTAACCGAGTCGTTGACGTTGATGGCGGGGAACAGCAGCGTCCCCGCTTCGGCCATCTGGTAGAGGCGATGTACGCCGGTCGTCGTCTCCTCGGTCACACCCTTGATCTCCGCGGCAGCCCGTGTCCATCTCTGCGGGTCGGCAGCGAGCGAGCGGTGCAGGAGCTCGAGCACGATGCGGAACTCCTCCGAGTCCGCACCGGCCGGATCCGGCACGGCACCGGTGCGCTCGAACTCGACTCCCTTGTGCACGAGCAGCGTCGCGTCGCCCCCGTCGTCGAGCAGCATGTTCGGGCCGCCGTCAGGCCAGGTGAGCGCCTGCTCGGTGCACCACCAGTACTCCTCGAGGGTCTCGCCCTTCCAGGCGAAGACCGGCACGCCCTGTGGGTTGTCAGGCGTCCCGTCCGGACCGACCGCGACCGCCGCGGCGGCATGATCCTGCGTGGAGAAGATGTTGCACGACGCCCAGCGCACATCCGCGCCGAGCGCGACGAGCGTCTCGATCAGCACCGCCGTCTGGATCGTCATGTGCAGCGAGCCCGTGATGCGGGCGCCGCTCAACGGCTGCTCCGCCGCGTACTCGCGCCGCGCCGACATCAGGCCGGGCATCTCGTGCTCGGCCAGCCCGATCTCCTTGCGGCCCCATTCGGCCAACCCGAGGTCGGCCACCTTGAAGTCCAGGGCGGGTACCTCACGCACTGCTGTCTCGGTCATACGAAAGCTCCTTGTCGTCGATTCGATGCGCACCGTCCTCGGACCGGGTCACCTCGAGCAAGTAGGCGACCATCACGTCCTCGTCGGCAAAGCGTAGGTGATACGCGTCGGAAAGCTCCTCGACGCGATCGATCTGACCCTTGTTCTGCTGGAAGATGGGACCGAAAGGGAAGAAGCTGAAGTCCACGACCTTCGCCTGGAGGCCGCCCTCGGCGAGCAGGCGAGCAGACTGGCTCTGGCCGAGGATCGAGAGCTGCATCACGTACGCGGTGCCGCCGTCGGCCAGGAGTCGCGGTAGGAGGCGGATGAAGTGGTCGAGGAGGTTGCGACCCCAGTAGTCGAGCGGCCGGTGCCCGCTCGGCTCCTCGTAAGGATCGACCGGCATCTGGTACAGGCTCGCGACGATCAGGTCGAACTGCTCGGTCGGCTCCCATTGATAGAGGTCGACGGTCTCGCCGGTGAGCCTTTCTGCGACACCGTTGCGAAAGCCATTCGAGAGGGTGTTCGCGACCGCGCTGTCGTCGATGTCGATCGCGTGCACGCGAGCGGCGCTGTTCAGCGCGAGCTGGACGGAGAGGATCCCGCACCCGCAGCCGACGTCGAGGCAGGTCTGATCACGCCCGAGGACATCGTCGAAGATGGCCTTCCAAACGAGGTAGCTGCCGGTAGTGGGCACGAACACGCCCTCGTCGATGGACAGC